>NZ_JBSGFQ010000044.1:0-97496 GCF_053603495.1 Nonomuraea sp. NPDC004186
CCCCAGCGTCGACGCCCGCACCTACGGCATCCGCATGCACGTACGCTCCAACCGCTCCCGCAGCCGCCCGCCCTGCTCTACCGGATCAGTAAGGGATGCCGCTCTCGCGGGCCTTCTTGTCCACGATGTCCTCTTCAGGCCAGCCCGTGCCCGTGTCGGGGTGGTGGTTGTCGGCACTGAGGAACGGGATGCGGTGCTGCAACGTCGCCCCCACCTTCGACTTGGCCACCCCGGCCAGCCTCGACGCCTGCGCGCCCACCACCCCGGCGACCTCCTGCACCCTGGGGCTGTCGGCGACGCGCTGGGCCGTCCTCTTGATCTGTTCGTACCGCTCGCGCCCGGCCCGGCTGCCCAGCACGTAGCCGATCGCCAGACCCACAGCGAATGTCACTCGATAACGCATTTTGCACCTCCGCTGTCTCCGGGCCTACCCCGCTTACGATGCGACACGCACTCCAGGAGTGCGCTAATCTATTCCTGCGCACGACGGAGGGGCCGACAGCCCCGAGGAAATGCGCAGACGCACGATCCCGCGTAGCTCAACGGCAGAGCAGCCGGCTGTTAACCGGCAGGTTATAGGTTCGAGTCCTATCGCGGGAGCTGCGGTCAACTAAGAGGTTGGCAGTTCAGGCCCTCTCACCGGCAACAGGTGGGAGGGCCTGAGTCGTTCCGGGAGCCACTCGGGGAGCCACTACCCGGTTTGATCACCGTTGCCGAAGACGGCATCCATGGTTTCAGCTCCATGCACGATGACAGGCCTGATCTGGTGCCGGTAGACGGTCTGCGTGGTGGTGGGCGTCGAATGCCCGACGAGATCGGCGATACGTTCCACCGAGACATCCCCGTCGCTCAAGATCGAGACGAAGGAATGCCTCAGTTCCCGTACCTTCCAGCGGTTCCCGATGCCGGCCTTCTTTGTGATCACTCGCAGGCCGCGCAGTACGCGCATCGGGTCGAGCAGGGTTCCGTCATCGCGTGTGAAGACGAGATCATGCTCCTGCCACGCCTCGCCGGCGAGCAGCTTCTGAGCGGTCTGGCGTGCTCGGTGCCGTTTGAGTTCGTCGACCACGAGGGCAGGAAGAGCGAGCGCCCGACGTGACTTCTTGGTCTTGGTGTCGCCGCCGACTCGATCGGCGCGCAGGACCGAAATGGACGGTGGCTTCCCGCGCAGATTCACGGCCTCCCAGAGGAGCTTGCGAGCTTCCTCGGGCCGGATTCCGGTGAGGAGTGAGGTGATGACGTACGCGCCGAACTTTTCACCCTCACAGGCTTTGAGGACCGCGACGGCCTGGTCCAGCGTGAGGGACCTGCTCGGCCGTCCTTCTTGTCCGTGTGGTGTCTCGCACAGGGCCGAGACGTTGCGGCCGACGAGTTCACGCTTCTCCGCCATACGGATGGCCCGGGTCAGAAGGTTGTGAATCTGGATGATCGTCTTGGTGGCGAGAGTCTCGGCGAGTTCGTCGAGCCAGAGATCAACATGTTCGGCTCGAAGATCCTTGAGCCGATAGTTACCGATCTTCGGTTTGATCTGATTCTCGGCCATTGACCGAGCATGCGTGATGGTGCCGAGGCTGCGGGCTTTGAGCCCGTGCGTGAGGAAGTCCTCAACAGCGTCACTCACGCGGTAGTTCGCCTTGGTCTTGATCCCTTTCTCGGCCTCTTCGCGGAGCTTCTTGACCTTGGGAGTCAGCAGCTTGATCGCCTGTTCCCGCTGTTCGTCGACCGGACGATCTTGCCACTTGCGGGGCAGAACAACCGATGCCTTGCGACGGACGCGACGGCCGGCGCCGTCGAACCCGAGAGACACGGCCGCGATCCAGGCGTTCTTGCTCGCGTCGAAGTAGATCGAGAAATCGAGGTCCTCTGTGCTCATGCCGCCCTCCCTTCGAGGCGAGCGACGTACTCAGAGAGTGCGGCTACCGGGATACGTCGACAGCCATCGATCTTCACTGAGCGGATCTCTCTGCTCCGGAGTAATGCATAGACCTTCGTTCGACTGATCCGAAGCTGGGTTGCCGCCTCTTCGGGCTTGTAGAGCAGCGGCAGAACCGTTGAGTCGGGCATGTAGGGCTCCGTTCGCGTTCTGAGGGTTGGTCAGGCTGCGAGCGGTGTGGACGAGCTCTGTTCCCAGGCGTGGTGGGCGAGTTCTTCGCGTCCTGCTCGGGTGCGTTCGCGGGCTTGTGCCGCTGCCGTGTTGGCGAGGAGTTGGTCACCGGTGCTGTGCCAGCCGGTGCCTGCGTAGGTGAGGAAACCGATGATGAGGGTGGTTTCCTCGGTTTTGGTGTCAAGGTCTGCTTGACGCTGGAATGGCGCTGTTTGGGGGTGTCCCTCTGGCCTAGGGTGACCGTCGTTGAGGGCCTGTGCGCGTCTGTAGGCGGCTCGTTCTTCGCGGATGGAGCCGAAGGTGATCGAGTAGCGGCGGGCTTTGGTGAGGAAGTGTCCGCCGAAGCCGAGCATATGGGCCCACCTGCGTAATCCGGCCCATTCGGGTGTTTGGCCGAGGGTCCAGGCGGCGGCGATGAGGCGTTCGGGGTGGGTGCCTTGGGGGTTGGCGTACAAGTCGATGGTGTCGGGGGTGAGCCTCCGGGAGGTGTGGCCGGTGGCTTCGGTGCCTTTGGTGGAGTACTTGGCGAGGTAGGCGGCGACGGCCTGGTCGTCGAGGGCGTCGCCGGAGGCCGACAGGGTGATGGGCCGGATCTCATGTTGGTCGCCCCAGGCGATGCGCCAGCCGTCGAGGCAGGTGGGGTGGGGGTCGGTGGTGTAGGCGATGGTGGTGGCGGCCAGGGTGACGGCGGCGATGACGTCGTCGGCGGTGATGCCGTCCGGGGGCGCAAGGATGGCGTCGGGCATGTCGGGGTCGATGCCGTCCAAGCGGAGCAGGATGTGGAAGTGGACCGCGCCGCGTGCTTGGTATTCGGCGACTTTGCCGTGGGAGAGCCGGATTTTGGGCAGGCCGCGTTGCCGAGTGAGCTGGTTGAGGTGGCGTTCGGCGTGTTGCTTGGTACGGCGCCAGAGTTCTCCGGAGCTGTTGTTCCAAACCACGTGGTGGGCGTGGTCGTAACAGTCGGCGCACAGTGGCCGACCGAGCTGCCCGTCACCAGCTGCGTGACGCTGCCAGCAGGCCAGCGGGGTGCCATGGGGGCAGGTCGGCGCGTCGCGCCGGGCGTGACAGGGAGCAGGCCGGCAGGTGCAGCGGGCCTTGTCCCGGCAGGCACAGCGGCGTACGTCGCGGCTGTGGACGAGACCGAAGGAGGGGGCGGTGAGAGTGGCGAAGACGGCCGGGTGGGTGCGGACGCTGTCGGGGATGGTCTTGCCGCCGACGAGTCCGGCACGTACGAGGTGGTAGGCGTCGTGTTGGTAGGTGGTGGCGCAGGCGGGGCAGACGGTGTGGCGTCGGTTGCCGCAGGCTTTGTAGATGACGCCGTCGGGCAGGGTCGAGGTGTGCCGGTGGGTGAAGATCTCGCCGGTGCTCGCGTCGACGGTGGCTAGGTGGCCGTGCAGGCGGATCGGGTTGGTGCAGGCGGCAGCTGATTCGACGTGGCGGAGCCAGGCGGGGTAGTCGGGGCGTGCGGCGCGTTGCAGGGCGGTGCGGATCTGCTGACTGGGTTCGTGCGCGAAAGGGCTGGACAAGTGGGTTTCGGTGTTCGCCCCCACGCCCGGGGCTGGGGAAACGGTCCCGGGGGTGAGAGCCAGCGCCGAAGCGGTGTCGAGCTGGGTGGGCATGGGTTAGTGCTGTCCTTCCAGGGCGGGAGTGGGCAGTTGGAGAACCGGCAGGACCGGCAGGGCCGGGGGCTGCTCCTGGAGGGTGCGGTGATCGGTGGGCGCGTGGTCCTGGCGCTCATGGCCGAGGGGCGTTACCGCAGGTTCAGGCGTGGTTTCCGGGTCAGGTTCGGGTGCGATGGCCTCTTGGGGTGTCACCGGTTCGGTGGTGGGGGTACGTGAGAGCACCAGCTTGGTAAGGGCGAGGAATGCCAGTGCGGGGATGGCGGCGATCAGCCAGCCGGTGGGGTGGGGTTTGGCGACGGCGATCTGTGCCGCGACGGACAGGATGGCCGAGGCGATGAGAACGGCCATCGGATAGGCGATGGGTTGGCCGTTGCGCTTGCGGCGTCGGACTTCCAGGCCGGAGGCGGTGGGGGTGAGTTCGGAGATGACGGCGTTGGCCCAGCCGAACCATTCGCCGGTTCCTTCGGGGCTGTTGGCCATGGTCCAGTCGTGGACATGGGTGAAGGAGGCTGCTCCGGCCATGAGGCCGACCAGGAGCAGGATGAGGAGCTGAACGCCGGATTCGATGCGTTCGGCGCGGTTAAACGGTGAGGGCATGGTGTTCCCCCTGGGCGTCGCAAGTGAGTGGGGCGAGGGGTTGGCGGCAGTCGCCGCAGGTGAAGGAGGCTGTGGTGAGCAGGTCTGCGGCGACAGTGATGATCCGGTTGCATGCGCAGGTGGCGGCCACGAGGTTGATCGCGTAGGGCGTGGTGGTGTCGGCCGGTGCCGGATGGTCGTGGTCTGCCAGTTCCCAGCCGGTAACGCGTGGGGTGACTCCGCATAAGGGGCAGGATCGTGAGGCTCCGCCCCGGTTCTTCAGGGAGCGTTCGAGGTTGCGTCCGCCGTTCCAGACGCGGGCAACGGCGAAGTCGATGCCTGCGGCGGTGATGACTTGCAGCAGACGGGCGCCGGTGCCGTTGCGGTGCTGGCGCAGTCGCCGGGTCAGGTCTCCGGGCGTCCAGCCGATGTAGTGGCGAGCATGCTTGTAGGGCCGGTCGAAGTGCAGCAGGTAAACGGTCCCGTTGGAGCTCATGTGCTCTCACCGCCCCAGCGTTGTTGGGCGGCCTGGCGGGTGATGCCGAGGGGGCGGGCGATGTCGGCCCAGGAGTAGCCGTACTCGGCTCGCAACTGGATGACGGCCTGGGCGATGGCGTGGTCGAGCTCGGCTACGACGCCAGACAGATCGGCGAGGGCTTCGATGTCGCCGTCGGCGATGCGCTTGCTGTAGGCGCGGATGATCCGCTTGAGGAAAGCGGCGTAGTCGGGATTTTCGATCGAGCGGCTCATGATGCGCTCCGCTCGTTTCGACGGGCGCGGCGAGCGCTCAGGGCTTTGCCGAGGGCGTCGAGCTGCTTGTCGGTGGCCTTGCGCTTGGGCAGCACGCGGGCGATGTCGTAGAGGTAGGCGACGCGGCCGCCTTGGCGCCACAGGATCTGGGCGACGGGGGCTTGTCCGCCGGGCCGCAGGCCCAGGGCGGCGAGTTGCCGTCGGGTCTTGAGGTTCTTGGGAGCCCACTTCCAGGGGTAGGTGGGCAGGCCGTGTTCGCTACCGGTGGGGTCGTAGAAGACGACACGGGTACCGGGGGTAGCGTTGAGCCGGTCGAGTTGCGGTATCCGGGCAGCCAAAGCGCCGCTAGTGTGCATGGTGTGTTCTGCTCCTTTGCTTGATCGCTGGGAGTTGGAATGGGAAAGGCGGGGGCCGGAGATCTTTGGCGAGAGGTCCGGCCCTCGCTTGCGTGTTCAGTCAGTGCCGTCAGGCAGGGTGATGGGGTCGCCGCAGCAGGCGCAGTGCCAGCCGTCGGCGGCCAGGTAGGTGGAGCGGCACTCTCCGTCGCACAGGACGAATTCAGCGGTGCCGTGGCTGTCGGTGCCGAGGGTGAGCTGCGGGGAGCCGCAGGCGGGGCAGACCAGGGCCCAGGAGATCAGGCACATGGCGAGCACGTCGGCGCAGGCGGGGCAGTAGCAGCGCGAGTTCTCGCGTCTGCCGATGGACCAGCCGGACGGTGTCGCGTTCAGGATGGGGATCATGTTGGGGCATTCGTTGTCGCACTGGACCATCCAGTTGCGGAGGTCGGGGCTGCCGTTGGGGTGGTAGGCCTTGTGGATCACAGCGGCCTCCAGTGGGGGTCGTCGTAGGCGGAGGCCGGAACGGTCATCGCGGTCATGTCTTCGCCGGTGTCGATGTCGTTCTTGAGCCAGAACATGGGCAGACGCCAGGTGTAGGGGCGGCTGAGTTCGTCGTACCAGCGGATGTGACCGATGATCTGCGGGCTTTCCAGCCAGGTGATCGCGGCGATGGAGTCAGCGGTCATTGATGTACACCTCCTGGCACCAGGTGCATTCCAGGGCGCTCTCGCGGCCTCGGTCGGTGGTGATGGTGATCTCGACGAAGGTGTCATTGCTGCACTCGACGCAGCACAGGGCGAGCACCTCCAGGTCCTGGGGTGGCTGGTCGGGCCAGGGCACCTCACTCAGGGCCGGGACCGTGTCATGGTCGTGGGGCATGGTGGTTCTCCGTTCAGGCAGCCAGGGGCACGGGGGCCGGATCGCCGTTGCGGCGGATCCAGGTGACGTAGTCGACGAGCTGGTGGATCTGCTCGTCGGTGAGATAGGCGGCTTTGACCAGATGGGGGATGCCGCCTTCGGCGATGAGGTAGAAGACGCCGGGTGTGCTCGGGCTGATGGCTTGGGCGTTGAACCCGGCCGAAGCCCAGCCGTGGCCGAGGATGATGTCGGAGCTGTTGGGGGTGGTGCAGCGGAAGGCTGCCCGGTAGCCGAACAGGTCGCGTAGCGAGGTGGGGATGATGTCCACGCTGGGGCGTTGGGTGGCGGCGATGACCGGCATGGCGCAGGCACGGCCTCGTGCGACCAGGTCGCGGACGAGGGCGATGAACTCTTTCTGCTGCTCAGGTGTGCCGGTGGTGGCGGTGTAATAGGCGAGTTCGTCGATGAAGACGCCGATAACTTTGATGAGGTCGCGCGGTAGGAACTTGCGGCGGCCGTGTGCAACCAGCCAGGAGTAGCGTCGGTCCATCACCTTTTGCAGGCGTCGCAGGACGCGAAGGCCCTTGTCGATGTCAGGGCCGACGAACACGCCGCCGGCTGCTTCGGCGGCTTCCATCCACATCCCCAGTTCGACCCATTTGGGGTCCAGCAGGACCGGGGTGAAGTCGTGGCACATGAAGGCGTGCCCGACGAGGTTTTGGATCAGTACGGACTTGCCACCGCCGGGTTCTCCGGCGTCCAGCAGGTTGTGATACACGAGGTCGAGGTAGACCGGGGTGCCGAATTCATCGATCCCGATGAACACCGGGTCGAACATGGACATGGTCGGCGCTACCGGGATCGTGACCGGGAGTTCGGGAAGAGCCGCGCGCATGGCAGCGTCACCTCTTACGTGTCTGAAGGCGTGTGAGAGGTGCTACCGGGAGGAGCAAACGAGGTTCTCCCGGTAGCGGACGACGCGTCAGATCCAGTCGAGGTCGGAGTTGTCCGTGGCCGTCTTGGCGGGAGTGCCGGTGACGGCCGGGGGTCGGCCGTTCTTCTTGGCCGGACGCTCGGTGGGGTCGGTGTCGTCGATTTCCGGCACGTCAGCGAGATCGAGCTGCGCCGGAACGGTTGCGACCGGCCGGGGGATGGCCGGGACGTCGGTCGGCAGGTCCTCGGTGAGGGGGGAGCCGACCAGGCCGCCGAGGACATCGCGGCGTTTGATGTCCAGGTAGATAGCGGCGGAGTTGGAGGAACGAGCCTTGGTCACCGTGACCGAGGCGGCCCAGCAGGCGACGGCGATCTTGTCGAGCTGGGGTTCGATCTGTTCCAGCGATAGGCCGGGACGCAGCCAGACCCAGACGCGTTCCCCGACCGGGATGGGCTTGGCCATGCCGATGAAGGGCAGGTGGCCGTGCCGGTCGGCGGGGAGGAAGGAGTTGAAGCAGGTGCGCAGGCGGTGCCGGACGATGAGGCACCACAGCAGCGCCAGCATGTAGCGGCGCAGAACCGGGATGAGACCGATGGGTGCGATGATGCTCGCGTAAACGACGCCCGTGATGATCGGATTGGTCCGGTCCTGGAGGTACACCCAACCGCCGATCAGCAGCATGGTGAGGGCGATTTCCGGGAGCCACCACCAGATGGCGCGCAGGACGGGCCAGATAGCAATGATGCAGGCGGTGAGGCCGCCGACGAGGGTGCCGGCCACCAGGCCGAGGGGCACGGCGGCGAGCGGGTGCAGGTATTTGGTGGAGATCACGGCGGTGAAGGGGCCGACGATGGCCATCACGACGTAGAAGGTGATCTTTGCTGTGCGCAGGTAGCTGTACTGCACGTTGGTCTGAATCACCGTGACGGCGCTACCGCGACGGCCGATGCCGCCGCTGTTGTTGTGACGCGTCCCGAAGGTACGCTTGGACATGGCTCTCCTCCTCATGGCGAGGGTGGGGGATTGAGAGCGGGGCCGGATCTGGGCAGATTGGCGGCCCCGCCTCGTAATTTCCGAAGCTGATGATGTAGAGCTGCGGTTAGCCGAGCAGCTCAATCAGCAGGGCTGTGTGTGCGGCGAATACCGTGCCGCCGTAGCACCCGTCGAGATCGTCGGTCAGTTCGGTGTAGGTGTCGGCCGAAATCCAGGCCGCTCTACGGGCGTCGTCAGCGCCGACGACGCGGGGAAGGTCCGTTGGGTCCGCGACGCTCAATCGAGCGATGGCGGGCACGGTGACCATCCATGCCTCGTCACTGGCCCGAGGGTCGGGCACATACCGTGCAGGCATGGCCTGCCAGTCCACGTCATCGAGGACGAGACCGGTTTCTTCCAGCAGTTCACGAACTGCTGCCGATGCCGAAGCCTCTCCGAGTTCTACGTAACCGCCGGGCAGGGCCCAGCCGTGTCCGTCGGAGCGCTCGACCATCACCAGCCAGCGATGGCCTTGGCTGTCCGTGGCCATCACCACAGCGTCGGCGGCGAGTTGCTCGCCCCAGTGGCCGAGTTCGTTGCGACCGTACCGGATGCCGGTACTTTCACAGGGATTGACGGGTCGACCGTTGATCACCTCGAACGGAATGGCGGCTTGCGCCTGCGTTGTCGTCCAGTCGATCTCGCTGGGGTTGGTTCGAGGGTCGGCCCATCCTTCGCGCACACCTTTGGTGAACACGTCGGGGTGTGTGTAGGTGATTGCAGGACTCTTCGTCGTCGTGGTCATCGGTCACATCTCGATGTGCAGGTCGCCGACGATGGTGTGGGCCTGGATCCCGACCCGGCCGCTGCCGGACTGGATGTTGGTGACCTGGTCAGAGTCGCTGCTCCGCTTGGGAGCCGCCTTCGCGCCCTTACCGGCGCCCTTGCTCGGGGGACTAACTTCGCCCACCTGGAGAGGGGTAAAGCCCTCGCTTGCGATGTTGATCTTGCGCTTCCGTGTCATGATCTGTTGCCTCTCTGCTGAGGGCCAGGCACGCCCTTGTGGCTTGTGGTTGGTTGGCGTGCCTGGGACATGCGCCTGAACATGCACAGCCTGTTGATTGGGCGTGACACAGCGGAATCGTCTCCGGGCGGCGTCACGTACGGGAAACTTCGGGGATTGCGGTCTACTTGCTGGCCGGAACACCAGCGGGCTTGATGTCAGCCGCGCGGAAGGCCACGCCGTTACGACCGTTGGTCGCCCAAGGCAGTGCCTCCAGCTTGGACAGGGCGACCTGAGAACCAACGGTCACCGTAGGCCTTTCCCCGGCCGTGGTGATGTTGATCATCTCGCCGCCCGTCTCGTCCAGCGCCATGACCTGCGTGACCCACATCGGTCGGCCGGTCTCCCGCTCGGACTTCTGACGCCCGTTCTGGTCGGACTTCTCGACCGCTTCCTTCGTCACCATGAACGACTTGCCGGTGACGTCGATGAAGAGCTTCACAAAGCTCACCTCCGAATCGAGGGCCGCACCCCTGTGGTGCGAACTCCCTTGCGAGCTCCATGGGACTGCCGTTACACGTAGACTGAAAGCGGTTGTCCGATGCCTAGTGTTGCCTACCCCTTGGAGACAATTGAGGCAACAGCAAAGCTGCACGTAGGGTGGTGAGTATGGCGATCTTCGGCGACAAGCTTAGGCAACTCCGCCTTGAGCGCGACCTCTCTCTATCTCGCTTTGCTGCATTGGTGAGCTATGACAAGGGATACCTTTCTCGACTGGAGACGGGCAAGAAAGCGCCGTCCGAAGAGGTAGCCCGTGCATGCGATGTCGCGCTAAACGCACGCGGAGATCTCATCGCCGCAGCTCACGCTGATATTGCGGCAAACAGAGACCTCCGCCCCTGGCAGGCGGCTGAACTGATCAGCCGAATTCAAAAGTCGGACACTGACGCTGTAACCCTCGAAGCGCTCCAATCAACAGTGTTCGAACTGGGCTGCGAGTATGCCTATCGCGATGCTGACAGCCTGCGGAACGAAGCGCATGACTGGCTTCGTCGGATCGCTAACATGCTGCGCAAGCCGCTTGGGCTGAAAGCACATACCGAGCTGCTCACTGCAACAGGCTGGCTAGCTCTCCTCGTGGGATGTCTGGAATACGACATGGGGCTTAGAACGGCTGCTGAAGTGACTCGGGCAGCTGCTCACAAGCTCGGAGAAGAGGCGGGAAACACAGAGATCATTGGCTGGTCTCACGAAATGTCGGCATGGTTCGCACTTACCCAGGGCCGCTACCGGGATGTTATCGCCCCCGCGTGTGCAGCACAGGACGCCAGCCGGAATCACTCTGTTGTCGTTCAACTCATCGCGCAAGAAGCTAAAGCCCTCGCACGTGTCGGAGACTCTCACAAGCTACGTGAGACTCTCGAACGCGGTCGTGCCGTGCTCGACGGATTCCCCATCCCCGAGCGCACCGACAATCATTTCATCGTAGATCCCGCCAAGTGGGACTTCTACGCCATGGATGCTTATCGGCTAGCAGGCGAAGACTCTCTCGCAGCCATGCATGCAAACGAAGTACTGGCCAGCTCAGTAGCACCCGATGGAACTATCCGCGCTCCAATGCGTATGGCTGAAGCCAAGCTCACTCTAGGTGTAGCAGCTGCACGAAACGGGAACCTGGAAGAAGCCATCTCGCTGGGACGGGAAGCAACGGAGTCGAGCAGAAAATCCATTCCTTCTCTTCTCATGGTTGCTGGGGAACTAGACGCTGTACTTGAGCAGCGCTTCCCGGACGAACCTGAGACCGAAGAGTTTCGTGAGCTGCTGCGTTCCCTCCGCTAAGCTCTCGCCCCAACTCTCTCATCCGGCCACAGGGCTGAAGCGTTCTCGGCTGATGAGACGCGTGTGAGCAGGAAGTCCTAACAGAATGATCTCTCAGGGTGTCACGACGATATGGTGTGCCGATGGGAGACATCTAAGCTGTCGATGACAGAAGAAGACCGGAATCCCGACGATTTCAACTCCAGTACGACTGTTTGCGCTCAATGAATGGCTACGCGGCTAGTGGCCAGATCTGGATCGCACGCTCACTCTCGATGAATTTGAGCTCGCGTTCCTCCGACTCACTCAGCGCCAATACGTCATAGATCTCACCCACAGGAAACTCTCGTATAGTCTCCGCCAGAACGTGCCCGCGCGACAATTCGCCATCGGGATAGACAAGGAGCAAATCCACATCTGAGGGGAACGCTTTATCTCCGGTCGATGACCCGAATAGGTAAAGCATAACGCCAGCGAATTCAGCGACGTGTTCCTCAACGCCGCTTAGGAGGCTCATAATTACGGAGTTGGTCTCCGTCATAGTTCAGTGCTCCCATCAGTTCGCTGATCTTGTAGATCGGCACCTGCGCATCACGAGCGTGCGAGTAAGCGGCCGTCGTTGCGCTCCCGTTGGGATTCGCATTCAGAATGATATCTGCGTCCGGGTGTCGACTGATGGCGCGCACGGCTGCTTCTTCGCTAAATTCGTACTCGTACTCGATGGCAATGACGACATCACTGAGTGCACCTTCTCGCCGAAGGCGGAGGGAGCTCTCACAAATCATGTCATACTCGACGACTCGCGAATGCTGTTCTAGGCGCTCACGGTTGTAGCTGACATTTTTATCCAAGAATGGACGTGGATCTGTCTCATGCATGAATGTGTAGAGCTCTTTGACCGTGAGGATCGTTGAACCATTTGTCATAGCGAGTTCTCGAGCGTCCCAGTCATAATGCCCAGACTTAGAAATGAGCACGATTGCTGTAGGCAGCACCTTGGCTAGCACCACTCCGACAAGGTTCTTATCGATCCGGCGATCGCCCAACGGTGCTACCGTAATCGGAGCGACCTTCTTCCGCTCAATTCTGACTAGGCCGTCAGTCAAAGTCGTTGCACTGGTCACCTCTGAGTGTTTGTTAATCGTTGAAGCGAACCACATAGATCGAAAATCAGGACTGGGCATACTCGTCCTCAGTAAACAAGTTCTCTGCAGCTGCCGGGAAACGTCGAGCCGGAGCTGTAACAGCTTGACCTCGATGCTTCTCGGCAAGGTCACGGGTATGTAGCCGCAAGAGCTCGGCGGTCCCCCGATCTCTATCGGTTGTGAGTCGTTCGTTGACTCTAACTATTGCAACGACAAGCTCGTTCCCCGGCACAATATCTTCAAGAACATGCCGACTCCATCTCTCCGCTTCTTCGACAGAGGAGATCGAACCGTCATTGACGTCTGGTCCATAATTGCTAAATATCAGATGGTTCCGTTCGAGGATTGCCTTCACTGCGCTACGCGCATCTGATCTTGTCTCGAATACTGGTGTCCCGCCGACCAGTGCGACCGCAGCAGCGCGCGACCGCTTTCTAGACAACAAAACCTCTACAGGAAAGCTGTCCGGAACCTTGTCAACCTGCGTGTGACATGTTGGGCACAACAGGACAATATTTGCAGGGTCACTTCGTTCTTCGTCAGATACCGTCTGATCTGCACGAGGTCCAGAGTCCGAGTGCGCAACCACGTGGGCCCGCTCCGCGATCGAGATCGACCGAGAACTGTCGGCTATGTCCACAAAGAGTCGAGCACTGCAGAGTAGGCACGTACCAGCAGACTCCGCGAATAGTCGACGGTCCTGGTCCTGAGTGAGTTTCGGGCGACCATTGTTACAAGCCACTCCAGCCCCGCTTTCGGCAACTGTCGATATCATACAGCCGAGATCGGGCGGGAGTGGCGTGACCGCTATGACAAGTGTTCCAGCTTGGGATGCGTCCTGTGAGAACTTTCTTCTCATACTTAAAGCGGCCCTGACCGGGCCGCACGCGCCGCCGACTCGGCGCGGGCCGGGCTCTTCCGCTTATGCTCACGCGCCCGTCCCGCAACACGCCGGTCGGCAGGCGCGGACGATAGGACAGGGCCGCACAGTCGAGGAGCGCACGGCTCAGGTCACGGGACCGAGCTCATCAGCGCAGGCGCGCGCGAGCACGGGGCCGGCCTTGCTGCATGCCTCCGGCGGGGGCGCTCCGGCTCCGGGCAGCCAAGATCGTTGCGGGCATGTCTGAACGGGTTGCCGTGGAAGCCTGCCCGCCTGCCGCCGTCCCAGGGCAAGCCCTAGCAGACCAGCCGCGGGGCCGCCTTCGCTCTATCACGGCCTTAGCACCGGGCGCGCGGCTGGGGCAGCCCCGCGGCTGGCCCGCTACCCCTTCGGGTGGGGACGACGGCAGACGGGCAGGCCCAAGAGGGGTCGTACGCTTGTAAGTGACCTTCAGTGTCAACGACGTCTTGATGTTCAGACGCTGTCCCTAAAGCAGTGAAACAACGTGAGTGTCATGCGTCAGCGGCTAACCTGCCGATCCGCTGTATCGCCTGCAACAAGCTGAAATCATCGTTCGGATCTCTCCACCGGACAATTTCAAGGCGCGCTGAACCCTCTTTTCCTATGAGTTCCACAGCTGTATCTAACAAGTTTGATCGGGGTATCTCCTGTGTGACGATGATGAGCCCTGTAAAATTATCAAGATGGCGAGTGGCATTCACGTACATGCTCTGCATATGCGCTACATTACGGGCAGAATCAAGTAAAGATATCAGTTCAACGGCAATTGCTCGATCGTTAACGGTCACAACGAAATCGTATACCCGCCGACCTGCCACGTAGCGAGCTATCAATTGCGCTCCAGGGGGGAGCACTCTTTGTAGGGCATTGGTTATTTGGCGCTCATACTCAGAATCGGGTATCCGATCCGCTACTCTTTTTTTCAGGGACTGCGTTATTTCCGGATAGCCAGCGTGATTCCAGGTAATTCTAAGATCTGGTGGCCTCTCTACTTCTCCGGAACGAGCCCATTCCCAGCCTAATCGAGCACCTTCTCGTAAAACAGCCTCGATCGCATTTCGTCGCACAGTTTCCACCATTTGGCTTTGTTTTCCTAGGTCCGAAAGAGGATAGTTCTTATCATCTCCCGAACTATCGGGCGAATCCTCGCTGGGGTGCGATTCTGACTCGTCAATGACGGCATCAGTAATGCTGCTTTCAATGGCATCAATGGTCGCGTCTGCTCGCTGCAGAACTTCTTCTGTAGGCCCAAACTCTACCTCTGCGCCCGCTGCGCCTACCCTGGAGATCCGACGCACTAACTCCTTTAGAGGTGTTCTGAATACAATGGTCATTACGGTAATCACAAAAGGCCAAATGATGACTTTTAGATATTCGAGGGTCAGCGTCCAGTTCATGTTGACCATTGTGGTTGCCATCCAGTGCGATTGGGGCTGGAACGTAAATTTATGACGGATTGTCCTTTTTGTCTCGTTTGGTCAAAGGCTGATGTGCAGTGGCAGACCGCATCCCAGCTTCCTGTGATTGGTTGAGAGACCGAAAGGGAGCCATGAAGGGAGCCACGCGAGATGAACCGATGCGATCGGAACTGAACTCCTTGAGATGCACTGCCCCGGGCCTGAATCAGCTGGAATGGATCAAAACGACAAGAGCCAGGTTCGAGTCCTATCGCGGGAGCTTCGATTGCACAACGCAGGCCCTCTTCCTTGATCAAGGACGAGGGCCTGAGTCGTTCCGGGAGCCACTCCTGGTCTGGCGTCGACAGACGGTCTACGAGGTCGGCGAGGGCTCCACCGAGCCCTCGCCGTCACTCAAGATCGAGACGAAGGAGCGTCGATGTTCCCGATGTCGTCCGAGCTCATCGACTGCATTGAGGGCGACCCTGGATCAGGTCAGGTGTCCACTCATAGCTCATAGCGGTACCAACGCCGCGGATCCCCGTTCTCGTACAGCCACAGCGTCCCATCTCTGCCGATCTTCCCCCGTGCCCAGCCGGTCGGGTGCCGGTCGTCCGGCAGCAGCAGGCGCTCACGGCCCGTCTTGGTGATGGCCCCGGCCTGTTGGCGGGCCCTGCGGATCTCCCAGCGGAAGCCGCCACCCGCTCGGCGCTGATCGAGGAAGCCGAGCTCGGTGCCTGAGACGGCCAAGCCGTGGCCCCGTGTGATGGAGTTCGGTGTGATGTTCCGGACGCCGCCAGCGTCGATCTCGATCAGTGGGAAGTCGGTGTAGGGGCACGCATGGACCAGGTCACGGCCGACGTTCAGCGCATAGCAGTCGCACCAGACAACGTCTGGAGTGTGGGACGGCGCCATCCAGGGCGGTCCGCCGTCGCTGTCCCAGCGTGCCAAACCGATCATTAAACCGTAGGAGCGGGTGCCGTCGGGGTTGGGGAACCAGTAGTTCGACTCGTCGAAGTAGCTGATCCAGATGTTGCCCTGGGCATCCGTCATGAGCTGCTCGATGCCGTCACCGGCGTAGAAGGCCGAGCAGGTCTGCCCGTTTCCGTCGATCACCCGGACGTTGTCGGTGAGGTGAAGTCGGCCCTCGGGAACCGGCTCCCAGTAGTGCTCACGGTCGATGCCCACAGGCTCACAGCGGCCGGCGGCCAGCACGATGCCATCGGCGAGGGTGTCGATGTGGGTGAACCACAGGTCGAGATCCGTCAGCGGAATCTCACTGATCTCGGCTCCGTCGCAGATGACGGCCGTCGCGTCATAGCGCGGAGGCGGCCGTAGGCCGGAGAAGCGCGGGATGGGGGTGAAGTCTTGGGCGGGGTCGGCGACCAGGGCGGCCAGTCGGCCACGATGGTCAATGGTCGAGGCCAGGACCTCATAACGGGCGTAGCGATCGGGAAGGGTCGCATGCAGCCCAAGCCGGCGGTCAGCGACCATAAGCCTTTCTCGTTGTCATCCATCGATGATCGCATACAAAAGGCAGGACGGGATGCTGCTCCGTCTCCCGGATGATGAGTATGAAGTCGCCGGCGCTCTGGGCGGCCGACATGTTCGTATTCGATCACGTTCCGGCCGCCGTGGCGGAGTTATGACCGGCTGAAGGCCGAGATCCTCGCCGAGGCGTAGGGACGGGCGATTTCCTGGCCGGGTCACGTCCAGCGGGATCCTGTCACCCGACCAGCTCAAAGGCCGTTTCCGAGGCGAAGGTGGTCAGGAGGGGCGTTTGGCGAGGATGCCGGTCAGCGCCCAGCCGAGGCCGACGATGACGCCGCCGACGATGGCGACGACGCCGACCCCGCCGGTCTGGAGCAGCGCGAGCAGGGCGATCACCAGCCCGTAGATCACGGTCAGGGCGAGCATCAGGCGGGGATATGTCTTCTGGGTCATATGCACACGATCGCGTGGCGCAGGACAGGGGTCTGTCCCCCGATCGGTGGACATGCTCCCGGTAAAATGCCGATCATGGGCAGTCCCGTGGACGCGCGGGCGGAGAACGCCTGGTTGCGTTCCTATCCCTTCTGGGACGCGTACTTCGCGATCGTGCTGATCGCGACCATCATCACCATCGTGGTGGACGACGGGGCGCCGGTCGCCATCATCCTGCTGCTCCTGATCGCCATCTCGTACGCGCTGTGGGGCCGCAAGGCCGTGCGGGCGCCGGTCGCGCCCACCAAGGAGGGCTGGTGGCACGCCGCCGCGATGCTCGTCCTGTTCACCGCGGCCAACCTGCTCGCGTCGCAGTCCGCCGTCGCGCTGTCGGCGTTGATCCCCATGACGTTCATGGCGCTGCGGCGGGCGCGGGCCGTGGCCGTGACGGTGGCCATGTTCACCGGACCCGCGATCCAGCTCATGGCGGAGAACGGCTCGCACCCGCTGCTGATCGCGGTGGCGATCGTTCTCGGACTGTCGGCCAGTACGCTGCTGGGGGTGTTCATCGACCGGCTCGGGCGGCAGAACACCGAGCGGGCCCGGCTGATCGCGGAGCTCGACCGCACCCGGGAGGAGCTGGCCGAGGTGAGCAAGGAGGCCGGGATGCTGGCCGAACGCGAGCGGCTGGCCGGTGACATCCACGACACGCTGGCCCAGGGGTTCGCGAGCATCATGATGCTGCTGCAGGCCGCGGGGGACGGGCACGACCCGTATGTGCGGCGCGCCATGGAGACGGCCAAGGAGAACCTGTCCGAGACCCGCGCGCTCATCGCCGCCCTGGCGCCGCCCGCGCTGGAGGGAGCCTCGCTGGAGGAGGCGCTGGGGCGGCTGGCCAAGGGGTTCGAGCTGCCCGTGGAGGTGAGCGTCGCCGGGACCGCCGACGCACCCGCCCTCGTGGCGGAGACGCTGGTGCGGGCCGCCCAGGAAGGGCTGGCCAACGTACGCAAGCACGCCCGCGCCCGCTCCGTACGGCTGGCCCTCGAACACGTGCCGGGCCCGGCCGTACGGATGTCGATCTCCGACGACGGGCGCGGCTTCGCCCCCTCGACCGGCGCCGACGGGTACGGCCTGCGCGCGATGCGCAACCGGGTGACCCGGCTCGGCGGCACCGTCCGGATCACCGGCTCGCCCGGCCAGGGGACCACGCTCGTGGTGGAGCTGCCATGCTCAGGGTGATGATCGTCGACGACCATCCGATCGTCCGTGAAGGGCTGCGCGGGATGCTGCAGGCCGAGCCGGACCTGGAGGTGGTCGGCGAGGCCGGGTCGGGGGACGAGGCCGTGGTCGTCGTCCCCCGGCTGCGGCCCGACGTGATCCTCATGGACCTGCGCATGCCGGGCGGTGACGGGGTCAGCGCCATCGAACGGCTGGGGCCCGGCCACCGGGTCATCGTGCTGACGACGTACGAGGACGACGGGGAGATCCTTCGGGCCGTCTCCGCGGGCGCGGCCGGATACCTGCTGAAGGACGTGTCACGGGCGGACCTGGCGTCGGCCGTGCGGGCGGCGGCGGGCGGCCGGACGGTGCTCTCGCCGTCGGTCGCCGCGCGGCTGGCCGGGCGGCGGCCCGCCGTGCCCGTGCTGTCGGAACGGGAGCGAGAGGTCCTGGAGCTGGTGGGCCAGGGGCTCACGAACGGGGAGATCGGCCGGCGGCTGTTCATCGGGGAGGCGACGGTCAAGACGTACCTGCTGCGGGTGTACGGCAAGCTGGGCGTCTCCGACCGCACCTCGGCCGTCCTGGCCGCCCTGGACCTCGGCCTCGTCCACCGCCACCCCTGAGCCCGTCCCCAGGCTGTTGGCTCCTTCCGGCCCCGACGGCCCCTCGCCTCCGGCCGGGAGGTGACTGCCTGCGCGTCGGCCTCGGGTGGGGCGTGCCTCCCCCCCCTTTCCTCGAAGGACCGCAACCATGGATGGTGGGGCGTCCGACGCTGTATTCGGTGGCCAGGTCGGCCAGGGACGCCTCGCCTGCGCCGGCCGGGTGTTCCGGTTGAGGATCGCCTCCCGTGCGAGATGCGTCCGTGGGTGCTACCGCAGTTGGTCGCGGCGGCGGGTCAGGGAGGCGGTCTCGGCGGTGTTGCCGGCCAGTTCGATGGCTTTGTCGTAGGCCGCGCGCGACTCCCGGCCGCGGCCCAGCCGGCGCAGCAGGTCGGCGCGGGTGGCGTGGTAGGCGTGATAGCCGGCCAACCTGGGCTCAAGACGGTCGACGGCCGACAGCGCCACCTCCGGCCCGTCGAGCTCGGCCACGGCGATGGCCCGGTTGAGGGCGATGATCGGCGAGGGGTCGAGGCGGACGAGCTGGTCATAGAGGGCGAGGACCTGCGACCAGTCGGTGTCGCGCATGTCGCGGGCGGAGGTGTGCACGGCGTTGATCGCCGCGAGGATCTGGTAGCGACCCGGAGCCACCCCGGCGGCGGCAGCGGCGAGGCGCTCGCGCACCAGCCGGTGACCCTCGGCGATCAGCGCCGCGTCCCAGGCCCCTCGGTCCTGCTCGCCGAGGGCCACCAGTTCGCCGCCGGACGAGACCCGGGCGGGGCGGCGGGCCTCGGTGAGGAGCATCAGCGCCAGCAGTCCGGCCACTTCACCGTCGTCCGGCAGGAGCGCACGGATCAGGCGGGTGAGCCGGATCGCCTCGGCGGTCAGCTCGTGCCGTACGGGGTCGGTGTCGGGGCTGGTGGCCAGGTAGCCCTCGTTGAAGACGAGGTAGAGGACGGCGAGGACGCCGGAGACGCGCGCCGGGAGGTCCTCCGCGGACGGCACCCGATAGGGGATGCGCGCCGCCTTGATCTTGGCCTTCGCGCGGGTGATCCGCTGCCCCATGGCGCTCTCGGCCACCAGGAAGGCGCGGGCGATCTCGGGCATGGTCAGGCCGGCGACCATGCGCAGCGTCAGCGCCACGCGGGTCTCCATCGCCAGCGCCGGGTGACAGCAGGTGAAGATCAGCCGGAGCCGGTCGTCGTCGATGACGCCGACAGGCTCGGGCCGGTCGTCGTCGTACACCATCTGAGCCTCCTTGTGCTTGTCGTCGCGTTTGTTCTCGCGCCGGATCCGGTCGATGGCCTTGCGGTTGGCGGTGGTGGTCAGCCAGGCGCCGGGGTTGGGGGGCACGCCGTCGGCCGGCCACCGCTGGACGGCGGTCGCGAACGCCTCGGCGGCCGCCTCCTCGGCGATGTCGAGGTCGCCGAAGCGCCTGGTCAGGGAGGCGACCACCCGGGCCCACTCCTCATGGTGAGCCTGGGTGATCGCCTCGCGGACGTCGATCCTGTTCACTGGAACGGCCGCACCTCGACCTTGCGGTTGCAGGCCTTCGACCCCTCGGCTGCCAGCTTGAGCGCCACGTCGAGGTCGGGGGCCTCGATGATCCAGAAGCCGGCGAGGTACTCCTTGGACTCCAGAAAGGGCCCGTCGGTGACCATCGCCTCCCCACCCCGGTTGTCGATGACGGTGGCCGTGTCGGGCGAGGCGAGGCCGCCGGCGAAGACCCAGTGGCCGTCGGTCTGGAGCCGGTCGTTGAACACGTCGATCGCAGCGTCCTCGTCCGGGGTGGCGGGGCCGGCCTGGTCGTGGATCACGGAAATCAGGTACTGCATCTGAGGATCATCTCCTGTGGTGTCAAGACAGTGCCGGTCAGGGACTTCAGACGCTTGCATACTGCGGGCGCCCGGCGGGCCGGTAGACCTGGGTCGTCACGCCCTTGGAGTCGCCCCGCGATTCGACCAGGTCGAGCGCACGATCCGGGCCGGTCTCCGGGAACAATCGCGTGGCCGCCGCGAGGTCACCGCGGAGAACGGTCGTGTCCTCCCAGCGCGGCGCGGCGAGCGTGGGCGCGCTCGAATCCGTTCCTGCGGTCCTCATCCGACGCACCGCCGTTTCCCTGCACGTCACGGTCGTCAGCTTCATGATCGCGGTTCCTTCCACCTCGGCGCCGCCCCCTTGCGGGCGGCCTCACCCCTGCTACGAACACCACCGCCCCGATCCGACACCGCCTCCCGGATTTCGTTGAAGAACTTTCAGCGATCCGACAGCGCGGCCGCGCTCCACTTCCTCGACCTCGGATGAGGCGTACCTGAAGATCACTTCGGGTGCCTTAAGCCCTCCTTCAGGTGCGCCGCGCCACCCTCGGGCTGTCTCATCGAATCGGGGAAGGAGACCCCAATGTTCAAGCGACGCGCCGCCGTCGTCCTCACCGCCGTCACCCTCGGGCTCGCCGGCATGGCCGGGTCCGCGCTGGCCGACGACGGTCCGATCGAGGTGCGCGGCGAAGGGCTGGTCAGGGTCCACGGCGAGCCGGACCTCCCGGCCGGCCCGCTCACGTGCTGGCTGACCGACGGCAAGGTCGTCAAGTTCTCCAAGGCCCGGGTGGCCGAGCTCGTGGACGAGGAGTACATCGAGCCGGCCCAGCCCGTGACCGTGGACGGCGTGACGACCCTGCCCGCGGACCGGCTGTCGATCAGCGTCCCGGCCGGGGAGCTGCCGTACAAGGTCAAGGCAGGCAAGCGCTGGCACCGCAGCCGCGTCATCCACCTCACGTGCGTGTGGAGGGACTACGCGGGCCGTTAGTCGCTGAGTGCGCCCCGGAGCCTTCCGGGGCGCACTCATTTCATGGTTTGGCGGGACAAAGCTGAGAGCGGCTGGTAAGGATGGGTTACCGGTCCTCTGGGCCGGTAGCCGCGGGCAGGTCGACGGGGGCGAGGAGAGGGCGCCGCCACCAGGACGTGTCGCCGACCCGGAATCGGCGGGGCGATCCGATGACGGAGAAGTGCTGATTGCCGCGTGCGTACCTGGATTACGAGCCTGCGCCCCTTCGATGCTCTGAGCGTGCAGGCAGTGCTTGAGCGAACCACCGACTTCCGCGAGGCGGAGCGTTTCATCAGGCTCTTCCACGCTGAGAACCCCCAGGCCGGAGGCCTGCACGCCCGGCTGCGCGACGTCTCCAGAGACGTGGCCCGCCACGGGACCTACACCCACACGTACGAGGAGCTGGAGTTCGGTGCCCGGGTGGCCTGGCGCAACAGCAACCGGTGCATCGGACGGCTCTACTGGCGTTCGCTGAAGGTGCGCGACCGCAGGCAGGTGACCACGGCCGAGGGGGTCGCCCTGGAGTGCGTCGAGCACCTGCGGGTGGCCACCGGGAACGGCAGGATCAGGCCCACGGTGACCGTCCTGCCGCCCGACACCCCGGCGCTGCCCGGCCCCCGGATCCTGAACGACCAGCTCATCCGGTACGCGGGCCACCGCACCCGGGGAGGCCGCATCGTGGGGGACCCGCACAACGCGGAGCTCACGGACCTGGCCAAGGCGCTGGGCTGGCAGGGCAGGTCCGGGCGGTTCGACGTGCTGCCGGTGATCATCCAGCCGAGCCTGGGCGATCCGTTGCTGTGCAACCTGCCGGGTGACGTCGTGCTGGAGGTGCCGCTGGTGCATCCGGAGTATCAGTGGTTCGAGGAGTTGGGCCTGCGTTGGCATGCCGTTCCGGCTATTTCCGATATGTGTCTGGAGATCGGCGGCATCTGCTACCCGTGCGCGCCCTTCAACGGCTGGTACATGGGCACCGAGATCGGCGCCCGCAACTTCGCGGACGCCGACAGGTACGACCAGCTCAAGGTCGTCGCGCAGCGGCTCGGGCTGGACACCTCGACCGAGCGGACCCTGTGGCGGGACCACGCGCTGGTGGAGCTGAACGTGGCGGTGCTGCACTCGTTCGAGCGGGAGGGGGTCACGATGACCGATCACCACACCGAGTCGCGCCGGTTCCTCACCCACCTGTCGCGCGAGGAGAAGGCCGGGCGCGTCTGCCCGGCGGACTGGTCGTGGATCGTGCCCCCGATGTCGGGCAGCGTCACCCCCGTCTTCCACCGCTACTACGACACCAGCGTCCTGAGCCCCGCCTTCGTCCATCACCGCCAGCCGCCGTCCTTGCCTTCCCGGCCTAGAACATGGTTCGGTTAGGGCATGGCAGAACTCGTGCTCTCATCCCTCGACCAGGGCGTACTCACACTGACCTTCAACCGTCCCGACACCCTCAACGCGTGGACGGACGCCCTGGGGCGGCGCTACTTCGACCTGCTGGCGGAGGCCGAGCAGGACCCGGAGGTGCGGGCCGTCGTGGTCACGGGCGCGGGCAAGGGGTTCTGCTCGGGGGCGGACTTCAAGGCATTGGCGGCGATCCAGAACGGCACCTACGACGTGGAGCCCGACCCGCGGCCCAACACGTTCCCGACCACGATCGGCAAGCCGATCGTCGCCGCCGTCAACGGGGCCTGCGCGGGGCTGGGCATGGTGCACGCGCTCGTCTGCGACCTCGTCTTCACGGCCGCGGACGCCAAGTGGACCACGGCGTTCCCGCGCCGGGGGCTGATCGCGGAGTACGGGCTGTCGTGGGTGCTGCCCAGGCTCATGGGGCAGCAGCGGGCCATGGACGTCCTGCTGTCGGGGCGGGTGTTCACCGGGGCCGAGGCGTACGAGCTCGGGCTGGTCAACCGGGTCGTGCCGGGGGAGGGCCTGCTCTCCGAGGCGCAGGCGTACGCCCGGGAGCTCGCGGCCTACAGCTCGCCGGCGTCCATGGCGGTGATCAAGCGGCAGGTGTGGCACGACTGGGACGCCACCCTGGAGGACTCCGCCAAGGCGGCCGTGCGGGAGATGATGGCCTCCTTCGACCGCCCCGACTTCGCGGAGGGCGTCGCCAGTTTCCTGGAGCGACGCCCGCCGAACTTCCCGCCCCTTTAAGGGGGCAGGGTAAGGGGGCAGGGTAGGCGGCTCAGGCCAGGCGGTGGGCGCCGCGGGCCGGGGTGGCGGGCAGGAAGCGCGGAGGCTGGAAGCCGTGCTCCGCGTACGCGGCGGTCACCGACTCCTCGACACTGGACAGGCGCTCCACCGGCACCAGGGCGATGGCGGAGCCGCCGAAGCCGCCGCCCGTCATCCGGGCGCCCCGCGCCCCGCCCTTGATGGCGGCCTCGACCGCGACGTCCAGCTCCGGCGAGGAGACCTCGTACTGGTCCCGGAGCGACAGGTGCGAGGCGTTGAGGAGGGCGCCGATCTCGGTGACGGCGCCCGCGCGCAGGAGGCCGATGAGGGCCTCGACGCGGTGGTTCTCGGTGACGATGTGCATCGTGCGCTTGCGCTCGTCACCCTGGAGCTGATCGAGGGCGGCCGCCAGGTCCGTGACGTCGCGCAGGGCCGGGACGCCGAGCTTGCGGGCCGCCGACTCGCACTCGGCGCGGCGCTTGGCGTACTCGCCGCCGGCGTGCTCGTGGTGGACCTGCGTGTCGATGATCAGCATGCTCAGCCCGTGGGCGGCCAGGTCGAGCGGGATGTTGCGGGAGCCGAGCGAGCGGCAGTCGAGGAACAGCGCGTGGCCCTCCTCGCACAGCGCCGAGGCGGCCTGGTCGAGGATGCCGCAGGGCATGCCGACGAAGTCGTTCTCGGCCTTCTGGCTGAGCAGGGCGATCTCCATGGGCGTCATGCCCAGGTCGTGCAGGTCGTTGAGCGCGGAGGCGACGGCCACCTCGAGGGCGGCGCTGGAGCTGAGGCCGGCGCCCGGCGGGACGTCGCCGTCGATCGCGATGTCCGCGCCCCGCACGCGGTCGCCCAGCATGGCGAAGACGCCGACGACGTAGCGCGTCCAGCCCGCAGACTGGTCGTGACTGGGAATCGTGACGGGCTCGCCGGGAGCCTGGAGGGAGAGGAGCCGGATGGTGCCGTCCGTACGCGGCGTGATCGCGGCCGTGACGCCCCACGGCACTGCGAAGGGGAGGACGAAGCCGTCGTTGTAGTCGGTGTGCTCGCCGATCAGGTTGACCCGGCCGGGCGCACGCCAGACGGTCTGGGGGGACGCGCCATAGGCGGCACGGAAAGCTTCAACAACGCTCATAATCGAACACTCCTCAACAAAGGCTCGACCGTAGACTAGCGCCATGGAAGAGCTCCTGGATCCCGGGCTCGGCCGGGTCCGGTTGTTCCTGATGCACGACGACAACAAACCCCGCAAACTCCGGTACAACCTGGGCCATTCCCGCCTGCTGACCTTCGGCGGCGCGTACTCCAACCACATCAGGGCCGTGGCCGAGGCGGGGCGGCGGCACGGGATCGAGACCATCGGGGTCATCCGGGGCGAGGAGCGCCTGCCGCTGAACCCCTCGCTCGCCCACGCGAGGGCGTGCGGGATGATCCTGACCTACCTCGACCGGGCCTCCTACCGGCTCAAGCACACCGAGGGCGTGCTGGCGGGGCTGCGGGCGCGCTGGGGCGACGACGTGGCGATCCTGCCCGAGGGCGGGAGCAACGCGGCCGCCGTGCGCGGGTGCGCCGAGCTGCCGGGGGAGATCTCCGCGGAGTACGACGTCATATGCTGCCCGGTCGGCACCGGCGGGACGCTGGCCGGGATCTCGGCGGGGCTGCCGGAGGGGAAGCGGGCGATCGGGTTCGCGGTGCTGAAGGGGGCGGGCTTCCTCGCGGGCGAGGTGGCCAGGCTGCAGCGGGAGGCGTACGGGCGCACCTGGGCGAACTGGGAGCTCAACCTGGACTACCACTTCGGCGGCTACGCCAAGTCGACCCCCACTTTGGACGCATTTATCGGGAAATATCGTGTTGAAGGCATCTATGTGGCGAAGATGCTCTACGGGATCCTCGACCTCGCCCGGCAGGGCGCCTTCCCCGACGGCACCCGCATCGTCGCCGTGATCACCGGTCAGCCCTCCACACCCGTCTCGGCGTGAGCCGCCCCCACCGGCTTCGACTCGGGTGACCCCCGCTGCCGGAGGTAGATCGAGAGCACCACCATCGACAGCACCGCGAGCAGCTCCGACTGCCAGTTCTGCAGGGTCCGGTCCCAGAACTCGGGCGCGGTCACGTACGACCACCACGAGACCGGGTCGCGCAGGTCGCCGAGCCGATCCGAGTTGTACGCCGCCTGCCCCGTCACCGACTGCGCCAGCCACGACAGGACGAAGATGGTCCCCATCACCAGCCCCAGCGAGTTGCTGTAGACCCACAGCCTGAGCCCGCCGGCCCTGGCCCACCGGGGAGAGCGCGGGCCGGCATGTGCCCCGATCCGCTGCTCCTCCTCGGACTCCGTCCCCACCTTCTCCATCGTCTTGGACTCGGGCGACCCCTTCTGCACGAGCCAGACGGTCAGCATGATGTACAGCAGGAACTGCAGGTACTCCGACTGCCAGTTCTCCGAGACGTCCACCGCGAACGGGGACGACGTCACGTACTGCGCGAACGAGACCGGCTCCGCCCCCTCGACCCGCTGCAGGTCGTTGTACTGCAGCATCCCGGCCACGGCCTGTCCGCCCAGCGAGAGCAGGAACATGGCGAGGAAGACCAGCGCCAGCGAGTTCTCCTTGACCCACCTCATAGCCGCGAGAGCCCCACGACGAAGAAGAACGCCAGGCCGACCACGATGATCAGCATGGTGATCGTGAACATCGCCCGCATCAGTCCTCCACCTCGCAGTCGTAGGGGAGGTCGCGCACCGGCTCGCACCCGGCGGCCGTGACCCGCCAGCCGTCGGTGAAGCGGTGCAGGAAGAGCGTGTCGCCGGCCAGCCGCACCTGGGCGGCGTCGCCCCACACGCTGACCGACGTGACGGACCCGCCCGGCCCCAGCTTCGCCTCGCGCAGCGCCTCGGCGCAGGTCTGGCCGGGATCGGGGAGCTTCTCGGCGGTCTTGCGGGTGAGCATCGCGCACGCGGCGTCCTCGTGATGCGCGGAGAGGGCCGCGTGGAAGCGCTCGGCCGCCCGCGCCGGAGCGCCCGTGTCAGGGGCGCAGCCTGCGGCGACCAGCGCGAGCGCCGGCCAGATGAGCAGGTTCCTCATGGACCTCCGCTACCCGCGGATCATCCGCGCATGCTAGCCCCCGAGCTGATCGAGGACCGGTGCGACCAGCGCGTTGAGCTCGCGGGTCAGCACCACCACCGCCCGGTGCGCGCGCTGCTCGACCTCGTCGTGCGGCCCCTCGGGCTCGGGCGGCAGGTCGTCCAGGGGCACGGGCACCTCCAGGAGCAGCGAGGTCCGCAGGAACGGGTGCCGGGCCAGGTCCTGCTGGGTCGGCTCGACGTACTGGCCGAAGGTCTCCTGCCAGCCCAGCCACCCCCGGTCGCGCCACCAGGCCCGCGAGCGGGTCAGCTCCTCGGGCAGCGGCGAGACGACCCTGACCCGCGCGTAGAGCGAGCCGTCCCAGGTGTTGCGGTGGCAGGTGGCGTCGAGCACGCGCCGGTCCCACCGTACGTAACCGGGGGTCAGCGCCGGCGGCGTGGCCAGCCGCCACGCGGCGCACGCGAACCTGACGGGGGCGATGTCACCCCATTCAAACTCTTCCAGATTCTTGCGAACGTGTACGGCATAGCGCCCGTCACGGTCTCTGTCGAACTCTTGATCGATCCAGAACGCCTTGCCCATGAGGACTACGCTACGGCCTCCCCCGCCCGGCGGGGGCTCCATAAGCACGCGCCATCTCCACAAATGGCCTGTGACGGACGTGACACATGTGTAGCTTTTTCACATTGTTGGATGACTTTGGAGTGAGCAATGGCGTCAGAACAGCTCGACGCGGCCATGGGCCACTGGAAAGCGGGAGACCTCGACCAGGCCGCCGCGCTGTTCAGGCAGATCGCGGCCACAGGGGACCCGGAAGCCTCCCACCTGCTGGCGGGCCTGCTGCAGGAGCAGGGGGACCTCGACGGCGCCGAGGCGGCGCACAGATCGGTGATCCAGTCGGGCGACCCGGTGTTCGGGCAGCGCTCGGCCATCGCCATGGGCATGATGCTGGTCGCGGCCAAGGAGTGGCCGGCGGCGCACCGGGTGCTGACGATCGCGTCCGACGGGGCCGACTTCGAGGTGGCCGCGCTCGCCGACACGGCGATGGTGCTGGTGCTCACGCAGCTGGGCGACGTGGAGGGCGCGCAGGAGGCGCTGGAGCGGGCCCGCAGGTGTGACAGCCCGGCGGTGGCCGAGCTGGCCGCGCGGCTGGAGCTGCCCGAGTTCCACTTCCAGGACCCGGCCTCGGCCCGCGAGCTGTATGAGGAGGCGGAGGACGAGGATGACTTCCGGGCGCTGCTGACCTGCGGCGACCCCGACGTGGTGTCGCTGTCGGCGTTCCGGCTGTACCAGATCTACGCCGAGGAGGAGGAGTTCGAGCAGGCCAGGCAGGTGTGCGAGCACGCCATCGCCGTCGGGCACCCCGACCACCTGGCCATGGCGCACAAGCTGCTCGGCGCGGTGCTGGTGGACCTGGGCGAGTACGCCGAGTCCGCCGCCGCCTACCGCGTGGCCGCCGAGGACCCGAGGCCCGACATCCGGCTGCCGTCGCTGATCGAGCTGGCCAAGGTGACCGCGTCGCTGGGCGACGTGGAGGAGACCAAGGCGATCTTCCGCCGCGTGATCGCCAGCGGGCAGCGCGAGTACGTCGTGCAGGCCCAGGCATGCCTGGCCCAGATGCACGTCGAGGCGGGCGAGACGGCCGAGGCGCTGGCCGCGCTGCGCGCGGTGCTGGAGGCGGGCGAGGACGAGTGGGCGTCGATCTGCGTCACGCTGCTCGGCCTGCTGCTCGACCAGCATCCCGAGGTGTACGACGAGGCCATGGAGCTGGCGCGGTTCGCGTCCGGGCACGACGACCCCGACGCCGCGTTCAAGGCCACGCTGCTCCTCGAGCACGCCGCCAGGCAGCAGCCGCTGGCCGACCCCGTCGAGGAGCAGGCGCTCCAGGACACCGACGAGGGGCTGGCCCGCCTGCAGGCCGGTGACGTGGCCGGGGCCAGGCTGCTGCTGCGCGGGGCCGCCGACTCGGGCGCGGCCACGCAGTCGCTCAGGGCCATGGCGACGCTGGCCCAGCTGGAGATCGGCGAGGGCGACCGGGAGCAGGCCGACGAGCTGCTCGCGTACGTGGCCGAGGGCGACGACGTGCTCCAGGGCTTCAGCGCGGTCTTCCTGCTGCACCTGCTGCGCGAGTCGGGCGAGGAGGCGCACCCCGTGCTGGGCGCGATGCTCGACCACCAGCGACTGGGCAGGGAGGAGGGGCTGGTCCGCTACCGCGCGGCCATGGACCATCCCGATCCCGCCGTCGCGGCGATCGGCGCCGCCGTGTTCGCCCAGGTGCTGGCCTCGATCGGGTACGACCTGTCGGACGCGGCCAAGCTGTTCGAGTCGGCGGCCGAGAGCGGGGACCCGCTGGCGCTGTCGTACACGGCGGTGATCTGCAAGGAGGTGCTGTCCGACGAGGAGGCCTCGCTCGACCTGCTGCGCCGGGCCACGGCGGAGGGGCATCCGGTGCTGGCGCCGTGGGTGGGGTACGCGCTGGGCGGGCTCGTCACGGAGCACGACCTGGGCGAGGCGCGGGCCGCGTACACGACGGCCATGGACGGCGGTAACCGCGGGCTGCGGATCGAGGCGGCCGCCTCGCTGTTCACGGTGCTGGAGCGGCAGGGCGACCTGCTGGCCGTCTGCCGGCTGCACGAGAGGCAGATCGAGGAGGAGACCTCCGCGGACGACCGCTCGCGCAGCGCCTGGCTGCTCGGGCTGCACCGGGTGCGGGTCGACGACCTTGCCGCCGCGCGGGCGGCCTTCGACCTGGCGACGGGGGAGCCGAAGGAGATGGGGCGCTTTGCCCGGTTCCTGCTCGACCGGGACCTCGACGCCGCCGCCGAGGCGCTGGCGGAGATCGACGACGAGGGCAACGCGTTCCTGGTGAGCATGCTGGCCATGGAGAGCGCGCACGCCTGGCAGCGGCGCGGCGAGATCGCCGCCGCCGACGCGGCGCTCTCGCTGGTGCTGGCCGCCGGGCACCCCAACTACCGGCAGGAGGCGGGCTGCTACCTCGGCGCGCTGCGGAACGAGGCGGGGGACAAGCGCGGGGCTCTGGAGGCGTGGGAGCAGGTCGCGGAGGGCGACAACGAGCGCCTGGCCGCCATCACGCTGCGCGACATCGGGCAGGTGCGGCAGGAGCTCGGGCTGCTGGTCGAGGCGGCCGCCGCCTACCGGGGAGCGCTCGGGGAGCTGAGCGAGGCGCGCAGGAAGGACGCGACCGTGCGGCTCGCCGAGGTGCTCGTGGCGAGCGGGGCGGCGCAGGAGGCCGGTGAGCTGATGACGGAGGAGTTCGGCGCGGCCGGGCGGCTCAAGTTCGCCGTCGTTCTCCGCGACCACGGCGACCTGAGCGCCGCCCTGTCCCTCCTGACGCCCGGCTCGGGCGATACGCTCGAGGAACAGGTGCTCGGGGAGCTGCTGGCCAGGACGGGCGACGTGCTGGGGGCGCGGGAGGCGTTCGAGCGGGCCGTGGCCGCCGACCCCGAGTCCGCGTCCGGTGCGCTGGTGTGGGCGGGCCGGACGCTGGCCGAAGCGGGCGACGACGAGTACGCCCGCTCCGCCTACGAACGGGTCGTCGCCCTGGACGACGACGAATGGTTCACGGCCGTCGCGCGCGTCCGGCTCGGCACGGCCTCGGCCAAGGAACGCGGATGGGTGCTGGCCGACGACGGCGACCGGGAGGGGGCGGTCGCGGCGCTGACCGAGTTCGCCGGGTCGGAGCTGATGGCCGAGGCGCTGCTCGCGCTCGAAGAGGACGACGCGAAGGCCGTACGCCGGCTGGTGGCCGCGGCGGACCCGCAGGATCGGCGGGAACCCCTCGCCGAGACCCTTGAGCGGGCCCGCGGGCTGGACGACGAGAACGCGGCCGCGGCGCTCTGCCGGGTGGTCGTCGAGCTGGGCGAGCCCGACCTCGCCGCGCAGGCCGCGGTGGACCTCGGCGTGGTCCTCGCCGAGCGCGGCCAGCACTGCCGGGCCGAGCTGAGCACCCTGCCCGCCACCGGACACCCGCGCACGGCCGAGATGGCCTGGCGCAACATCGCCATCCTCCGCCACCGCCGCGGCGACCTCGACGGGGCGATCGAGGCGGCCCGCGCCGCGATGCCCGCCACCGCCGTCGTGCTGGCCGACCTCCTCAACGCGCGGGGCGACGCCGAGGGCGTACGCGAGGCGCTGACCGCCGGTGCGGCGGCCGGGGACCTCGAGAGCGAGCGCCACCTGATCGCCCACCTGCTCCTCATGGAGGACCACGACGCGGTGGTGGAGGAGGCCGAGCGGGCCGTCGGCACCGGCGACCCCGAGACCGTGTCGATGGGCTACTGGGCATGGGGCGACGCGTACAAGGCGCGGGACGACCTGGAGAACGCGGCCCTCATGTACCGGCGGGGCGTGGAGACCGGCTTCCCCGGCACCTCGGCCGGCATCCGCGTGGACCTCGCCAAGGCCCTGCGCGGGCTGGGCGACACGGCCGGCGCCGTCCGGGAGGTGCGGCTGGCCATGGAGTCCGGCGCGCCCGACGCGGTGGACCGGGGCGGCGTGCAGCTCGGTATCTGGCTGTACGAGGAGGACGACCACATGGGCGCCGCCCAGGCGTTCGCCGCCGCCGCGGGCGCCGGCTCCGAGGTGGCGGCGGGCAACCTGCGGGTGCTCGCCCACCAGGCGTCCGACCGCGGCGAGCACGACCTGGCCGTGCGGATCCTCCGGCTGATGGGCGACGAGGCCGCCGCCGTGGCGCGCGAGCTCGGCGAGCGGTGTGAGGACCCGGCCGCCGTACGGGCGTACTTCGAGCTGGCCGGGCGGGGGGCGTTCACCGAGCTGGACGTCGCCGACCGGCTGGCCGAGCTGGGCGAGCACGCCGAGGCCCGGGCGATCTACGAACGGCTCAGCCGGGACGACGACGCGGACGTACGGTTCGTCGCCGGCGGCAGGCTGCTCGAACTGCTCGACGACGAGGGGGACACCGAGGCGTTCTTCGACGTCGCGCAGCGGGCGGCGGCCGACGCCGACAGCCCCATCCGCGGGGTGTTCGGGAGCCTGCTCGGCATGCTGCAGGGCAACCGCGGGGAGACCGAGGCGTCCCTGGACACGTTGCGGGCGGCCGCCGCCGGGGGCGAGCCCATCGCGCTGGCCACGCTGGCGCAGACGCTGGTCGGGGCCGGGCTGGTGGACGAGGGGCGGGAGGCGTACCTGCGGGTGCTCGACGCCGGCGACGCCGACCTCGCGGCCCGGGCGACGATCGCGCTGGGGCAGACGTACCACGAGGAGGACGAGGAGCGGGCCCGGCAGTGGTACCTGCGGGGCGTCGAGGAGGCCGAGGGGCACTTCAGCGCGCTCGCGGCGATGTACCTGGGCGCACTGGCCAAGCGGAACCGGGACTTCCCCGAGGCGCTCACCTGGTACCAGCGGGTCATCGACGCGGGGGACGCCGAGTCGGGGCTGGCCGCGGCGCACCTCGGCGAGCTGTGCTACTGGCTCGGCGACCACGACGGCGCCCTGCGCTACTACGAGCTCACGCTGGGGCTGACCGAGCAGGCCGACCTGGTGGCCGAGGCCGCCTGCCGGATGGGGGAGATCAGGTACGCGCGGGGTGACATGGAGCTGGCCCGGCGGCTGCTGCGGACGGCGGTGGAGACCGGCGACCCGTCCTTCGTCCCCACGGCTTCGTCGCTGCTGGCCAAGATCGGGTAAGCCAGGTCAGGCGTGCCCGAGGCCCGCCGGCAGCAGGGCGCGGAGCGTGGCCTGGACGGACTCCAGGTCCACCGCCTCGGGAGCGACCCGCCACTGGGCGTGGACGCCGATGACGGCCCCCACCAGCAGGACCGCGAACGCCTCCGGGTCGGTGCCCGGGGGCAGCGCGTCCGCCGGTATCCGGGCCAGCACCCCCTGCCGGAGTGCCGCGTGGAGCCGGGCGTAGTGCTCGCGGATCGGTGAGCCGACCTCCACGGCCTCGGCGAGCAGGGTGATGAACAGCCGCGTGGCGGGCCGGCGGATGAAGCCCATGACCTGGTCGAGCGGATCACCGGCGGGCGCGGGGAAGCCGCTCGGCACGGCCTGGACCTGGTCGTCGACCACCGCTTCCAGCAGGCCGAGCTTGTTGCCGAAGTGCCAGGGGATGGAGCCGCGGCTGATGCCGGCCTTGTCGGCGATGTCGATGAAGCTCGTCTGCCGGTATCCCTTCTCGGCGAAGAGCTCGGCCGCGGCCGTCACCAGCAGCCGGCGGCTCTCCTGAGCGCTCTCGATGCGTCGCGTGGCCATGCGGCCATCTAACCAGGCATGCCGGATGACAGAGCATATGCCGGGCGATATAGCCTGTGTTGGCCAACATAGAAGGGTGTCACGATGGACTCCAAGAAGCGGCTGCTCCGCTGGGCGAGCGGGATCATGCTGGTGCTGGGCGCGGGGCACCTGTCCCTGCTGGCGCTCTTCGCCTGGGGCGACGTCGCCGGCTGGGCGGATCGGGGGCTGTGGGCGGCCGTCCCGCTCGAATTCACGGGCGGCGCCCAGACGGTGGAGTCCCTGCAGAACAAGCTCGTCTTCTGGGCCGGTCCGGGGGGCTTCGCCGTCCCCTTGTTCCTCCTGGGGTGCCTGATCTGGCACCTGGCCGGACGAGGGGTGGCGGTGCCCGCCGGACTCGGCTGGGGTGTCGCGGCGTGGTGTGCGCTGGGCGGCGTCCTGCTCGTGCCGTCCCCGTTCTTCGCCGGGACGGTCTCCGGGGCGCTCATCATCGTGGCGGCCCGGGACCGCCCTGGTCCTAGTTCAGGCGGGTGACCCGGCCCAGGGCCGGGGCCTGCAGCGGGCTCTTCGCCCGGATGTAGGACTCGAACGCCTCGATGTCGCGCACCTTCTCCACCCGGTCGGTGCCCTCGGTCAGCACCGAGAAGCCGTCGCCGCCGTTCGCGATGAAGGAGTTGGCGGTCAGGCGGTACTTCGCGGCCGGGTCGACGACGGTCCCGTTGAGCTTGACGGTGGCCGGGTCGATCCGGTCGCAGGCGGGCTTGGCGTTGTCGTAGGTGTACGTGAGCCCCTGGGAGACGCCGAGCACGCGCGCGGTGCCCTGGCCGCACCACTGCTGCTCCAGCAGCCGCTCCAGCTGGGCGCCGGTGAGCGTCATGGTGACGAGCATGTTGCTGAACGGCTGCACGCGCAGCGCCTTGCCGTGCGTCACCAGGTTCGACATCTCGTTGCCGGTGGGGTTGACGATCAGGTCGCCGCCGATGCCGCCGCCGTAGGGCGGCTGGATCCCGATCTGGGCGCCGCCGTTCTCCGGGGCCGAGGTGGCGAAGAGCCGGGCGTCGGCCAGGGCGTGGCCGACGGTGGACTCACCGGCGGCGTTGCGCTGGGCGGTGAGGTCGCGGGCGAGCAGGCCGACCGGCCGGTCCAGCAGCTTCTGCCCCTGCTCGTCGGTCCTGCGGCGCAGGGCGGCGATCTGGCCGTCCGGCTTGACGTCGTGGGTGACGGTGAGGTTCTCGGCCTTGGAGGCGGTCGGGTTGCCGGTCGCCCGGTCCACGGTGAGGGAGATCCTGGTGAGCTCGCGCGTGTGGCCCGAGGTCTGGGTGACCGGGATGCCGTTGATCACGCAGTTGTACGCGTTGTGCGTGTGCCCCGAGATCACCGCGTCCACCTCGGGATCGAACCGCTGCACGATGTCCTTGATCGGCCCGGCCAGGTTGTTGCACTGGTTGGGCAGGCCGCCGCCGGTCTGGCCGCCGCCCTGGTGGATCAGGACCACGATGGTCCGCACACCCTTGGCCTTGAGCTCGGCCGCGTACGTGTTGACCGCCTCGGCCTCGTCGCGTCCCTCCAGCGGCGCGGTGGGGCCGGGGGCCTCGTTCAGCGTGTTCTTGTAGCTGACGCCGATGATGCCGACCTTGACGCCCTTGACCTCCTTCACGATGTAGGGGGTCATCGCGGGCTTGCCGGTGGTGGTGTCGACGATGTTGGCGCCCAGGTACGGGAAGTCGGCGCCCTTGAAGCCCGGGAGCGCGCACCCTTCGATCGGGTGGCAGCCGCCGTCCTCCATCCGGCGGAACTCGGTCAGGCCCTCGTCGAACTCGTGGTTGCCGACGCTGGAGGCGTCCAGGCGCATCAGGTTGAGCGCCTGGATGCCCGGCTCGTCGTGCAGGGCGGTGGCGTTCATGGTGCTGGAGGAGATGTTGTCGCCGGCCGCGAGCCGCAGCGTGCCGTGGGGGTTGTCGCGCTGGAGCCGGTCCATGTGGGCGGCCAGGTACTCGGCGCCGCCCGCCGGGACCGGGCCGGACGGCGTCATGGCGAAGCTGGTCGGGAAGCCGGAGTGGAAGTCGTTGAAGGCCAGTAACTGGATGTCCACCGCGTCGGCGCGGGTGGGCAGCAGGCCGGCGCTCCCGAGCACCAGCGCCAGGAGGAAGTTCCGCATGGCCTCGAAAGTGACATACTCCCAACAGATCACACAAGGGGGAAATTTTCTAACATCGTCTGTTGAATGTGAACTATTGACATACATGTAGGAAAGCGGGAGGGTTCCTCCCATGTCACCGATCCTGGCCAGAATCCGGGGGGTCGAGCCCACCCTCACCGCGACCCACCGGCGCATCGCCGAGACGATCCTGGCGGACCCCGCCGCCGTGGCCGCCTCGACCATCGGTGAGCTGGCGGAGCGGTGCGGCACCTCACTCACCACCGTCACCCGCTTCTGCCGCGAGCTGGGCCTGGCCGGCTACCCCGAGCTCAGGCTGGCGCTGGCGGCCGAGCTCGGCCGCAACGACGCCACCCCGCGCGAGCAGAGCCTGATCGCCTTCTCGCCGGACGACCCCGCGAGCCTGGTGCTGCGCAGCCTGCTGGCCAGCGACATGCGCGCGATGGAGGAGACGGCGGCCCAGCTCGACCTCGAGGCGGTGGACCGGGCGGCCTCCGCCCTGGTGCGCGCCAGGTTCATCGACTTCTTCGCGGTCGCCGGCAGCGCCGGCGTGGCCATGGACCTGCACCTGCGGCTGCACGCCATCGGCCGGCCGGGTGCGCTGTGGACCGACGTGCACAACGCCGTCTGCAGCGCCAACGCGCGCGACGGCCACGACGTGGCGCTCGGCATCTCCCACTCGGGCACCACGGCCGAGGTCGTCGAGCCGCTGACCATCGCCAAAGAACGTGGCGCCACCACGATCGCGGTCACCAACTTCCCCCGCAGCCCGCTGGCCGAGGCCGCCGACATCGTCCTCACCACCGCCGCGCAGGACACCCCCTTCCGCGCCGGCGGGGTGGCCGCCCGCCACACCCAGATGCTCGTCCTGGACTGCCTCTACATCGGCGTCGTCCAACGCACCCATCAGACCAGCAACCAGCTGCTGACCGCCGCCACCGACGCGGTCGCCAAGCACCGCCTGCCCCCACGCTAGGAGCCACCCATGCGCCTCGCCGCCGCTGTCGCGCTGGCGACAGCCCTCACCGCCTGTGCCCCTTCGACCACCACCAGTGCCGGCGAGGGCAAGGTCACCCTCTCGGTCTGGGGGTGGGGTCCCGAGGCCAACTACGACAAGATGTTCGCCGAGTACGAGAAGCTCAACCCCGGCGTCGACGTCGACGCGCGCTCCTTCACCACCGCCACCGAGTACGACACGATCCTGTCCACCGGCCTGGCCGGCGACAGCGGCCCCGACCTGGCCTGGCTGCGCGCCGGAGCCCAGCTGCAGCCGCTGGTCGAGGCCGGCCGGCTGCTCCCGCTCGACGCCAAGGACGTGCCCGGCCTGGCGAGCTACGACGAGGGCGTCCTGCGCGCCGCCAAGGGCGACAAGGACGGCAAGGTGTACGGCGTCCCGTTCGCCGTGCAGACCCTGCAGGTGATCTACAACAAGAAGATCTTCGCCGACAACGGCGTCACCCCGCCCAAGACGTACGACGAGATGATCTCCTCCGCCGAGAAGCTCAAGGCCAAGGGCATCATCCCGTTCGCCTTCGGCGGCAAGGACGACTGGATGCTGCCGATCGTGGCGAGCATCTTCGGCACCGCCCAGTGGGGCGGCGACGAGTTCCTCGCCGACGTCAAGGCCAAGCGGAAGAAGTTCGCCGACCCGCGCTTCGTCGAGGGCATCGAGCAGCTCGGCAAGCTCAAGCCGTACTTCCCCGAGAACGCCGCCGGCGTCTCCTACACCGACGCGCAGATCCTGTTCTCCTCCGGCAAGGCGGCCATGTTCCCCGGCGGCCTGTGGGAGCTGAACTTCTTCAACGAGAACGCCAAGGACGTCGATCTCGGCGTCTTCACGCCGCCCTCGCCGGAGGGCCAGGGCCTCATGCCCGGGTTCACCGACGGCTCCTACGGCATCAACGTCAAGACCAGGCACAAGGCCGAGGCGCTGAAGTTCGCCGCCTGGCTGGCCTCCAAGGACTACGGCCAGCTCTACACCGACACCCTGCGCATCTTCTCCGCCGTCCCCGGCGTCACGCCCAAGGACCCCCTGCTCGGCGAGGTCGCCACCACCTTCAAGCAGCACGGCGCGGCCTACTTCATGAACGAGTTCGCCTACGGCAACCCCTCCTCGGCCGCCGTGTTCTCCAAGGCGCTGCAGGAGATGCTGCTGGGCCGGATCACCGCCAAGGAAGCGGCGGAGCGGCTCGACAAGAGCGTGTCCACATGGCTCTAGGCACGCGGCGGGGGCGGGGATCGTCGTACCTGTTCCTGATCCCCGCCTTCCTCCTCTACTCGGCCTTCGTGGTCTACCCGCTGTTCACCGGCCTGACCTACAGCTTCTTCTCCTGGAAGGGCACGCTGCGCGGCGGCTTCGCCGGGGTGGACAACTACGCCGGCCTGCTGTCGGGCACCTTCCTCGACCAGCTGCTGCCGGCGCTGGGGCACAACTTCCTGCTCTTCGCGGGCACCATGCTGGTGCAGAACACGCTGGGCCTGGCCTTCGCGCTCGCGCTGTCCCGAGTACGGCGCGGCAAGCGGGCCCTGCAGACCATGTTCGCCCTGCCGTACCTGGTCAACCCCCTGGTCATCGGCTACCTGTGGACCCTGCTGCTCAGCCCCGCCTTCGGCCCGGTCAACGCGTTCCTCAAGCCGCTCGGCCTGGCGATGCCGTGGCTGGGCGACCCGGACACCGCGTTGCCGACCGTCATCATGATCACCACCTGGCAGTGGGTGGGCTTTCCGATGCTGCTGTTCAGCGCCGCCCTCGGCGGCATCCCCCAGGAGTACGGCGAGGCCGCCAGGACCGACGGCGCGGGCTCCTGGCAGGTGTTCTGGCGCATCACGCTGCCGCTGCTCAAGCCGGCCATGGCCACCGTCACGATCCTCAGCTTCATCGGCAGCATGGGCACCTTCGCCCTGGTCTACGCGCTCGGCGGCTCCAACGGCGCCCCGGCGGGCGCGACGGACGTGCTCGGACTGCTGTTCTACCGGACCGCCTTCGCCTCGGGCGACGTCAACGCGCTGGGCACCTCCTCGGCGCTGGCGGTCTTCATGTTCACCTTCATCTTCGGCTCGACGCTGCTGCTCGAGCGGGTCCTGAGGAGGAAGGCATGAGGGCGCTGGCGATCAAGATCCTGCTCTGGGGCTACGCCGCCTTCTCCATGGCGCCCCTGCTCGTCATGGTGCTCAGCTCGTTCCGGCCCACCAGCGAGATCTTCGACCAGCCGCTCGGCCGGCCCACCGGGTTCGGCAACTACGTCAAGGCGTGGACGGAGGCGTCCTTCTCCACGTACGTGGTCAACTCGGCGGTCGTCGTGGTCTGCGCGGTGCTGCTGGGCGCCGGGGTCTCGCTGCTGGCCGCGTACCCGCTGGGCCGCAGGGAGTTCCGCGGCCGCGGCATGTTCGCCGCCTATTTCATCTCCGGCATGACGCTGCCCGCCCACCTGGGCGTGCTGCCGCTGTTCTACCTGCTGGAGAGCATGGGGCTGGTGGACTCGCTGGCCGGGCTGGTGCTGGTCTACGCGGCCGGGTCGGTCCCGTTCAACGTCTTCGTGCTGACCGCCTTCTTCCGCCAGCTGCCGTACGAGCTGGACGAGGCCGCGTCCCTGGACGGCGCCGGCCCGTTCGCGACCTTCTGGCACGTGATGCTGCCGCTGGTCCGGCCCGCGCTCGCGACGGTGGTGGTCTTCCAGTTCGTGCCGATCTGGAATGACTTCTTCTACCCCCTGGTCCTGATGCGGGACGAGAGCAAGCTGACCCTGCCGGTCGGCCTCACCCACTTCTTCGGCCAGTTCCAGAACGACTGGGGGACGCTCTTCGCCGGCCTGGTGATGACGACGATCCCGCTGGTCGTGCTCTTCGTCCTGGCCACGCGCCAGATCGTCGCCGGGCTGACCGCCGGCATGAACCGTTGAGGAAACAATCCATGGATCTTGTGATGGCCTTCGCCGACGAGGCGCGCTCCCGCCTGGACCGGCTGCTGACCGGCCAGCTGCCCGCCATCCGGCGGTCGGGGGCGCTGATCGCCGAGGCCGTGCGCGCCGGCGGCGTCGTGCACGCGTACGGGACGGGCCACTCGGAGGCGGTGGCGCTGGAGGTGGCGGGCCGGGCGGGCGGTCTCATCCCGACCAACCGGCTCACCCTGCGCGACCCGGTGGTGCTGGGCTCGGCAGACCCCGGCGAGTTCGACCCGCTGGCCGAGCGCGATCCGCGCACCGCGCACCAGGTGCTGGCCCTGCACACGATCGAGAAGTCCGACGTCTTCGTCATCGCCTCGAACTCGGGCGGCAACGGCTCGACCGTGGAGATGGCCCGGCTGGTCAAGGAGCGCGGCCTGCCGCTGATCGCGATCACCTCCCTGGCCCACTCCGGCGCCATCACCTCGCGCCACCCGTCGGGGGAGCGGCTGTTCGAGCTGGCGGACATCGTGATCGACAACCTGGCGCCGTACGGCGACGCCGTCCTGCCGACCGAGCACGGCCCGGTCTGCGGCATCTCCTCGATCACCTCGGCGCTGGTCGTGCAGCTGATGATCGCCGAGGCGATCGGCCTGCTCCAGGCGGATGGAACGGTCCCGCCGGTCTACCTGTCGGCCAACATCCCCGGCGCCGACGCGCACAACGACGCCCTCGTGGCCCGCTACGCCGGGCGGATCAGGACGGGAGCGCTGTGAACCTGACGATCGCCGCCTTCTGGCCGCCGCCGCCCCACGAGACGACGGCCGCCCGCTACCGGGAGATCGCCGACGCCGGCATCGACCTGGTCATCACCGGCAACTACCTCAACGACCGCGTCATCCTGCGGCACGCGCTGGCCTGCGCCGAGGAGGCGGGGCTCGGCGTGCTGGTCGCCTCGGACCCGCGCGTGGACGTGCTCATGCGCGACCTGGACGTGGACCCCGCGCCGCTGATCGGCCGGGTGGTCGAGGACTACCGCCCGTTCCGCTCCTTCCGAGGCGTCAGCCTCATGGACGAGCCGCACGCCGAGCAGTTCGCCAGGGTGGCGGCCGGGGTCGCCGCCGTGCGCGCGGCCGGCGCCTTCGCCTACGCCAACCTCCTCCCGAGCCACGCCACCGGCCCCTACGACGCGTACGTGGGGGAGTTCGCCAGGATCGTCCGCCCCGACGTGCTCTCCTTCGACCGCTACCCGTTCCTGGCCGACGGCTTCGACGAGGGCTACCTCGCTGACCTGGCGACCGTGCGCGAGCACGCGCGCCGGGCAGGGCTGCCCGCCTGGATGTACGTGCAGACGCTGGCCTACGACGGGCACCGCGAGCCGACGGCCGCCGAGCTGGCCTGGCAGGTCAACACCGCGCTCGCCTACGGCTACACCGGCATCCAGTACTTCACCTACTGGACGCCCGACCCGGCGCGCGGCGAGGGCTTCCGGCCGGCGCTCATCGACGGGGACGGCGTGCCGACCGAGCGCTACGGCACGGTGCGCGACCTCAACACCCGCTGGCTGCGCCCGGTGGCGGCGGAGCTGTCCGGCTGGACGTCGGCCGACCACGACCACGACGGCGACGTCCTGGTGGGCCACTACGGCGAGGGCCTGCGGTTCGTCTGCAACGCCCGTCACGACGAGCCGGCCGAGGTCACGCTCGACGGGATCACCGAGGCCTTCGACCCGGCGACCGGCGCCTACGAGGCGTGCGGCACGGCCTTCACCCTCGCGCCCGGCGCGGCGAGACTGGTCCGATGATGGTCTTCGCCGGCGTCGACGCCGGCGGCACCACCACCCGGGCCGCCCTCCACGCGGCGGACGGGACCAGGCTCGGATACGGCACCGCCGGCCCCGGCAACCCGGCCGCGCACGGCGGCCCGGCGGCCGGGGCGGCGATCGAGCAGGCCCTGCGCCGCGCGCTCGACGGCCTGGACCCGTCGCTGGTGGCCGCCTCGGTGGCGGGGGTGGCGGGCGCGGACGACGGCTTCACCGAGGTGCTGCGGCGCGTCTGGACCGCGTGCGGCATCGCCTCCCCGCCCAGACCGGCGAGTGACGTGGACGTCGCCTACGCGGCAGGCACCCCGGCGCCGTCCGGCACGCTGCTGCTGGCCGGGACGGGGGCGGCGGCCGCCCGCTTCTCCGGTCGCGCGGTGGCGGCCGTCGCCGACGGGCTCGGGTGGCTGCTCGGCGACGAGGGCGGAGGCTTCTGGATCGGCCGGGCCGGGGTGCGCGCGGCCGTCCGCGCGCTCGATCGCGGCCTGCCGGGCGGGCCGCTGGTGGAGCTGGTCGGCGCGCACTTCGGCGCGACGGGGGAGCCGCGGCGGCGCGCCGACCGCATCGTGCGGCTGGCGCAGGCCGACCGCATGCTGGTGGGGGCCGCGGCGCCGCTCGTGGCCGAGGCGGCGGCGGCCGGGGACGAGCGCGCGGCGCAGATCGTCGGCGAGGCCGCGCGGCGGCTGGCGGCGACGGCGGGCCGCGTGCACGGGGAGGGTCCGATCGTGCTGGCGGGCGGCGTGCTGGCCGCCGACGGCCCGGTACGCACGGCGGTCATGGCGCTGCTGGCCGGGCGGGAGGTGGTCACCGCGCGGGACGGCGCGGCGGGGGCGAGCTGGCTGGCCGCGCTCGACCGGCTGGGCGACCTCGGCGCGCACGCGCGCTTCACCACTCTCGACCACCCTTGAGTGAACTTGTCATTAATTTAATGACCGATTAGTCTCATCTGGTCAAACAAATGAGGTGAGACGGATGGTCAAGGTAGGGCGGCCACCGCAGGACCCGGCCCGGCAGATGGAGCGGGCCCACCGGATCCTCGACGCCGCCGCCGATCTGGTCCTGCGCTGGGGCTACGGCAAGACCACGATCGACGACGTGGCCAAGCGGGCAGGCGTCGCCAAGGGCACCATTTACCTGCACTGGAAGACGCGCGACGAGCTCTTCGCCGCGTTGCTGCGCCGCGAGCGGGTGCTCATGCTGGCCGAGGTCCGCCAGGGCACGCCGGCCACGCTGGGCGAGCTGTACGGCGGGTACGCCCGCGTGCTGCTGCGCAGGCCGCTGCTCCAGGCGCTCATGCGGGGCGACTCGGACCTGCTGGGCAAGTTCACCCGCCAGAAGCAGCAGGCGGGCCAGTCGCCGACGATGGGCCTGCCCCTGGAGGCGTACGTGGCGGAGCTGGTCAAGCTGGGCGCGGTGCGCGAGGAGCCGGGCGACCACGCCATGGTGGCCAACGCCGTCCTGTACGGGTTCCTGTTCGTGCCGGACGGCCTGCGCATGGAGGCGGAGGAGTCCGCCGACCGGATCGCGTTCCTGGTGGCCGACACCATCGACCGGGCCATGAGCACGGGCCGCACCCTGTCCGGCGACGACGCGGACGCCGTCGCGCGGGCCACCCTCGACTTCCTCGCCGCCGCGCAGGAGATCGCCGAGCAGCGGCTGGCAGCCTCCATGGGCGGGTCGCAAAAGGCGCAAAGGAGCGTGTGACGTGAAGACCGTACTCCCTCTCGACGACGCGGCGGCCGACCTCGCGACCGTCGGCGGCAAAGGCGCGTCGCTGGCCAGGCTGACCAGGGCGGGGCTGCCCGTTCCCGCCGGATTCCACATCACGACCGAGGCCTACCGGGCGTTCGTGTCGGCCTTCCGCGACGAGATCCCGCACGCGGAGGACCCGCGGACGCTGTTCGCCGAGCACGACATGCCCGCCGGGCTTGCCGCGGAGATCCGCCGGGCGTACGAGGCGCTCGGCGACGACGTGCCGGTGGCCGTGCGCTCGTCCGCCACCGCCGAAGACCTGCCGGACATGTCGTTCGCCGGCCAGCAGGACACCTACCTCAACATCAGGGGCGACGCCCTGCTCGACGCTGTCAGGCGCTGCTGGGCCTCGCTGTGGAATCCGCGCGCCGTCGCCTACCGCGACCAGAACGGCGTCCCCCACGACGACGTGGCGCTGGCCGTGGTGGTCCAGGAGCTGGTGGACGCGGACGCGGCCGGCATCATGTTCACCGCGAACCCGGTCAGCGGCGCCCGCGACGAGACCGTCGTCAACGCCTCCTGGGGGCTCGGCGAGGCGGTCGTCGGCGGCCAGGTCACCCCTGACACGGTCGTCGTGTCCGGCGGCGCCGTGACGCAGGAGCAGGTGAGCGACAAGACGGTCATGACCGTCCGCACCCCCGACGGCACCCGCGAGCAGCCCGTCCCGGAGGACCTGCGGCGCGCGGCCGTGCTCGACGCCGCGCAGGCCGTGGAGCTGGCCGCGATCGGCGCGCGCATCCAGAGCCTGTACGGCACGCCGATGGACGTCGAGTGGGCCAGGCGCGACGGGAGGTTCGCCATCGTCCAGGCCCGCCCGATCACCGGCCTCAAGCCGCAGGTCGAGGAGTGGAACGACAGTCTCAAGGGCGAATACCTGTGGACCGGCGGCAACCTGGGCGAGGCCATCCCCGACGTGATGACGCCCATGACGTGGTCGTTCGTGCGGCTGTTCATCCACGAGGCCATGTCGGCCTCGGCCCTGCCGGGCTTCGACATGGTCGGCAACATCGGCGGCCGCTTCTACATGAACCTGAGCGTCGTCCACTCCATCGCCGGAGCCCTGGGCATGCGCGGCAGGCTGAGCACGGTCGACCAGATCTTCGGCAAGCTGCCGCCGGGGCTCGGCGTGCCGATGGTGCCGGTGTCGCGCTGGGAGATCATCAAGCGGGTCCTGCCCATGGCGGTCGGCGTCCGGCGCCGCGTGCGTACCAACCTCAAGGGCATGCGCGCGTTCCTGGACACCTCGCAGCGGCGCTGCGAGGAGCTGCGTGCCACGATCGCCGCCACCGGGTCGGGCCCCGAGCTGGCCGAGCTGTGGGAACGCGAGATCAAGCCTCACATGGTCACCTCCTGCCGCATGCTGGAGGCCGCCGGCCGCCAGGGCGGCGCCACCCTGGTCTGGACCCGCGACCGGCTGCGCAAGATGATGGGCGAGGTCGACGCCGAGGCCATGCTGACCGGCGTCAACACCGATGGCGAGCTGGCCAGCCTGGGGCCGGTGATGGGCCTGTCCAGGCTGGCGCGCGGGGAGATCACCAGGGACGAGTTCGCCCGCGGGTACGGGCATCGCGGCCCCCACGAGTTCGAGGTGTCGATCCCGCGGCCCGGCGAGGACGACGCCTGGATCGACGCCCAGCTCGCGGGCCTGCGCGACCTGCGGGCCGACACCGAGGCGCTGCTCGCGCGGCAGCGGAAGGCCAGGGAGGAGGCGTGGGCGCGCTTCGCCGGGCGCTATCCGCGCCAGGAGGCCAGGATGCGCGCCAGGGTCCAGCGGTGGAACGCCGTCGTGCGGGACCGCGAGTCCGCGCGCTCGGAGAACATGCGGGCGTTCTGGGTGCTGCGGGCCTTCGCCGTACGGGCCGGGGAGCTGTCGGGCCGGGGCGACGACGTGTTCTTCCTCTACCTCGACGAGCTGCTGGCCCTGCTTCGGGGTGACCCGGCCGCGCTGGAGCGGGTGCCGGTGCGGCGGGCCACCTACGAGCGGTACGCGGCCCTGCCGCTCTACCCCGCGCTGATCGTCGGCCACTTCGACCCCGTGCGCTGGGCCGCCGACCCCGCCCGGCGGGTCGACGTCTACGACGCGCGCGGCACGGTCGTGCCGGTGAGCGACACCGTGCAGGGCTTCCCCGGCGCTCCCGGCATCGTCGAGGGCGTCGCCCGGGTGATCTCGGGGCCCGAGGAGGGCGACCGGCTCAAGCCGGGCGAGATCCTCGTCACGACGCTCACGAACGTGGGCTGGACCCCGATGTTCCCCCGCGCGGCGGCCGTGGTGACCGACATGGGCGCGCCGCTGTCGCACGCCTCGATCGTGGCGCGCGAGCTGGGCATCCCCGCCGTGGTCGGCACCGGCAACGCCACCATGCGGGTGCGCGACGGCGACCGGATCAGGGTGGACGGCGAGCGGGGCACGGTCGAGTTGCTGGCGTGAAAAGTCTCCGCCAAGTCGATCGCTTCAACGGGTGGCATGGGATGACCTTGGTGCCCATGATCGAATGGTGGACTCCGCAGGACGTGTACGAGCTCGAGGCGCGCTGCGCCCGATTCCGCATTGCCAAGCTGGCGCTCGATCGGGGCCCCATGGAAGTGGGCAGGGCGGAAATGGACAGGGAGGATGAGGCCGATCCGGCGGCGTGACTTCGCCGAGCTGCCCCCGTCGCTCGTGGCCGAGGTGGAGCGCAGGCTGGGCGCCGTGCGCGGCTTCGAGGAGCGGCGGGGCGGCTTCTCGGACGGCGTGCTCGGCGTGGCCGCGCTCGCCGGCGGGGAACGCGTGTTCGTCAAGGCCGTCCCGGCGGACGGCGGGGACGCGGCCGGCTACCGGGAGGAGGCCGCCGTCAGCGCGGCGCTGCCTCCCGGGGTGCCCGCGCCGCGCCTGCTGTTCGCGGACGAAAGGGACGGCTGGCTGCTGATCTGCTCCGAACTGGCGCCCGGGCGGGTGCCGCACGAGCCGTGGCGCCCCGAGGAGCTGGCGGCGGCGCTGGACCTGCTCACGGTCTGCGCCAGGGAGCTGACCCCGGCGCCGGTGGACGGCCTCCCGACCGTCGCCGCGCGCATGAAGGGCCGCTGCGAGCTGTGGCAGGACCCGGGCACCGCCCGGCTCGGCGCGTGGGAACGCGGCCACCTGGTCAGGCTGGCGGAGGTCGAGCGGGAATGGGAGTCGCTGGTCACCGGCGACACGATGCTCCACTTCGATCCGCGGTTCGACAACATCCTCATCGACGAGCGCGGCACGGCCCGGCTCGTGGACTGGGGGCGGGCGTGCGTGGGCCCGGACTGGGTGGACCTCGTCTGCCTGCTGCTGGAGTCCGAGCTCGGGGATCCCGACCCGGAGGAGGTCTTCGCCGGGCACCCGCTCGGGCGGCGGGCGGCACCAGAGGGCGTGGACGCCCTGCTGGTGACGCTCCTGGGCTACTGGACGCGTACCGCGGTGCTTCCCGGACCGGCGCACGCGCCGCACCTGCGGGAGCGGCGCGAGCACTCCCGCCGCGCCACCCTCGCCTGGCTCGGCGCCCGCTGGGCGTGAAGGGGCCCGCTGCGCGTGAAGGGGCCCGCTGCGCGTGAAGGGGCCCGCTAGCCGCCGACGTGGATGCCGGGCCGGTTGGCGGGCTCGGGCTCGCTCTTGCGCAGGATCTCGCGTACGACCGGCGCCGTGTCGCCGCGGCCGAGGATGAGATAGCGGAACAGGTGCACCAGCGGCGAGCCCTCCGCCCACGCGAAGTAGCAGTGCGGCCGCACGCCCCCGGCGTCGCGGAGCGCGAGCAGGACGGCGGCGATGGCGTTGGGCGCGGCCGGGCTCTCCGCGCGCAGGATGCGGTACTTGTCCACCTCCACGCCGCGCACGTGGAGCACGTCGCTGAAGCCGGACGGGTCGATGACGTCGATCTCCAGGAACATGATGTCCGCCCGGCCCGGGACCGGGTTGACCCCGCGCTGCTCGGCCTCCTTCTCGGCGTACTCGGCCGCGTCACCCGCCTGGCGGCGGTTGGCGATGATGTTGAGCGCGCCGTCGTAGTCGAGCGAGTCGGCGATGAACCGCCGCGCCGCCTCGTCGAACTCGATCCGGTCGGCCCGCAGCTCGGTCGTCCGCGAGACGCGCGAGACCAGCGAGATGGCGATGATGCCCAGGATGAACAGCGCGGAGATGGCGATGCCGTCGGGCTTCTCCCGGATGTTCTCCACCAGCGCGTACACCAGCACCAGGGTGAGCACCGAGAAGCCGGCCGTGGCGGCCCGCTGGCGGCGGCGGATGGCCGAGATCGTCACGGCGACCGCGCCGGAGACCATCATGGCCAGGATGCCCGTGGCGTACGCGCCGGCCTGGGCGTCCACGTCGGCGTCGAAGGCGATGGTGAGCACCACGCAGATGCCCGTGTAGACCAGCACCACGGGCCGCACGGCGCGGCCCCAGTCCGGCGCCATGCCGTACGAGGGCAGGTAGCGCGGCACGATGTTGATCAGGCCGGCCATCGCGGAGGCGCCGGCGAACCACAGGATGAGGATCGTGCTGATGTCGTAGACCGTGCCGAACATCTCGCCGAGCCGCTCGTGCGCCAGGTACGCCAGCGCCCTGCCGTTGGCCTCGCCGCCGGGCCGGAACTTCTCGGCCGGGATGAGCACCGTCGTCACGAAGCTGGTCGCGATCAGGTAGACGCTCATGATGAGCGCGGCGCAGGTGAGCAGCTTGCGCGTGTTGGCGACGCGGGACTCCAGCTGCTCCTCGGCGGTCTTGCCGGCGGCGGCCACCAGCGGCATCATGCTGACGCCCGTCTCGAACCCCGAAAGGCCCAGCACGAGCAGCGGGAAGGCCAGGACGGCCGGTCCGATGAGGCCGCCGAAGCCGCCCGTGCCGCTGGTCAGCGCGTCGGTCCAGCGGGAGAGCGCGTCCGGCGAGGTGAAGACGTCGCCCAGGCCGACGGCGACGACGACCGCGTTCAGCACCAGGAAGATCGCGACCAGCGGGATGGCCACGCCGACCGCCTCGCTGAACCCGAGCAGGAACACCCCGCCCAGCACCAGCAGCAGCACCGAGGTCAGCAGGACCTCGTGGCCGTGCAGGAAGCTCGGGAAGAACGGGTTCTCCACGACGTGCACGGACGCGTCGGCCGCGGACAGCGTGATCGTGATGATCCACGACGTGGCCACGAACCCCAGCAGCACCAGCACGAACAGCTTGCCCCGCCAGAACGGCAGCAGCCGCTCCAGCATCGCCACCGAGCCCTGCCCGTGCGGGCTCTCCCGGGCCACCCGCCGGTACATCGGCAGCATGCCGAGCAGCGTCAGCGCCACGATGAGCAGCGTGGCCAGCGGCGATAAGGCGCCGGCCGCCAGCGCGGCGATGGCGGGCAGGTAGGCCAGCGTGGAGAAGTAGTCGACGCCGGTCAGGCACATGACCTTCCACCAGGCCTGCGGCTCGGCGTGCGCCTCGGTCGTCTCCGGGCCGGTCGGCTGCACGCGAAGCTGCAGCACCCAGCGCGCCAGACCGTTGGACGGGGGCGCTGGAGGGGTCGGGCTGTCGACGACCGCGGGGATCGTACGCCCACCGGTACCGCTCACCGGATCTTCCTCTCATCGAGAACGGAAACCACCCTAGGGGGTCCGGCACGCTACCACGCGGCTGGTCCGGCGAATCTCCCCGCACCCTCCCGATCGCCACCTACCCGGACAACCGGCCCGGCGGGTCTAGGCGCCGTCCTTGTCGGAGTCGGCGGAGAAGACGATGGCCCCGAGGTAGCCGTCGTCCTCCTGAGTGATCTTCATGAGCATGCTGTCGTCGTAGATGTTGTCGTTGCCGTTGAACGTGTCGCGCCCCGTGTGCTCCGAGTACGGCGACTTCGCCATGACCGCGCTGTTGAGCTTCTCGTCGAACATCATCTGCGTGGTCAGCACGCGCTGGTTGCTGAAGTGGACCATGGCGTGGATGTGGATCGTGCGTCCCCGGTACCAGCCCGGCCAGATCGTGGTGAACTCCACGATGCCGTCGGCGTTGGTGACCTGCGCGCCGCGGAGGTAGCGCTTGTCGTCGGTGGGCGTCAGATCCGCCATGTCGCCCCCACCGTTACCGGACCCGCCACCGGGACCGCCACTGGGACCGCCACTCGGCGGGGCGCCGGTGGGCGCGCCGCTCGGGGGATTGCCTCCGCCGGGCGGGTTGCCGCCGCCCCCGCCGGTCGAGGCCGCCTCGGCCCCCGAGTAGAGCCCGGCCGCGTCGCAGTGCCAGATCTCCACGACCGCGTTGCCCAGCGGCTTGCACGTCTCGCTGTCCTGCACCTTGACGGCCACCCGCAGCCGCACGCCCTGCTTGTCCTCGCGGATGTCGCTGCGGATCTTGTCGGCGTCGAAGTAGTAGGGGCCCTGCGTCGTCGTGCTGGTCAGCTTGCAGGTGCCGGCCCCGTCGAACAGCGAGGTGAGGTCCTTGGCCGTGGTGGCGGCCGGCGTCACGCTCGCGCCCGTGGACGTCGTGACGGTCGCCGTGCCCTCGGCGCTCGAACAGGCCGCCAGCAGGCTGCCGAGCCCGAGCGAGCTGATGCCGGCGAACAGCCGCCTCCGGCTGACGCGCTGACCTTCGTGATCGTGTCCCACTATGGTGTCCTTGTCCGGGATGCTGTGGTGTTCCGGACCTCACCGTAGGACGGGACCTCTTGGGACCTCCTTTACCGCGGATGAAGTTCTCATGAGTCGGGAACGGGGTCAGCCGCCGTCCGTATCGGAGTCGGCGGACAGGATGATCGTGCCCAGGTAGCCGTCGCCGTCCTCGATGACCTGCAGCATCATGCCGTCCCGGAAGATGTTGTCGGCGCTGTTGAAGGTGTCGCGCCCGGTGTGCGCCGCGTAGGGCGGCATCGCCAGCACCTTGGCGTTGAGCGCGTCGTCGAACATGATCTGCGTGTTCAGCACGCGCCGGTCGCTGAAGTGGACCATGGTGTGGATGTGGACCGTCCGGCCCGGGTACCAGCCCGGCCAGATGGTCGTGAACTCCACGATGCCGTCGGCGTTGGTGACCTGCGCGCCCCGCAGGTAGCGGTAGTCGTCCGAGGGCTTCATGTCGCTCATGAAGGCCACGTCGGTGAAGCCGCCCGGGGGAGGGCCGCTGGCGGCGTCGTCCTTCGACTCCTTCTCCGCCCCCGAGTAGACCCCCGCGGCGTCGCAGTGCCAGATCTCCACGACGGCGTTGCCCATGGCCGAGCACGTCTCGCTGTCCTGCACCCTGATGCCCATCCGCAGCCGCACGCCCGGCTTGTTCTCCCGGATGTCGCTGCGGATCTTGTCGGCGTCGAAGTAGTAGGGGCCCTGCGTCGCCGTCGGGGTCAGCTTGCACACCCGCGAGCCGGCGAGCAGCGAGGCGAGATCCCCGGTCGCCGTCCTCGACGCCGCCCCGGCCCGGGCGCCGGGCGCCGACAGTACGGCGCCGAGCCCGAGCGAGCTGATGCCGGTGATCAGCCGCCGCCGGCTGACCCGCTGACCTTCGTGATCGTGTCCCACTGGAGTTCCTTCTGGCGTTCCTGCACTCAGACGAACTTCTCACGGGAGGGCGGTCTTTCAGCGGAGGCGCGTCCTGCGCTCGATGACAGTCGAGTCGAAAACCTTTTCTGTGTTATGAAACTGTAACCAGGCGGCTCGCGAGCTGATCAGCGACCGTCGGGCCAGATAGGACCAGTTGGAAGGCCATGCACACAGTTGCAGTGGCCGATTGACAGCCCCCGTCGGGTCGTTCTACTTTCCCGAAAACCTTTTAGGTTCACCGCTTCGATCCCTGTCCGTGATGTTAGCGCTAACAAAAGCAATCGCTAGATTGTAAGGGGCGAACACATGAGACGACGCTGGGCAGCGGCCCTCACCGCGGCACTCGTGCTCATCCTCGGCAACGCGACGCCCGCGTACGCGGGCGCGCCGATCACCACCTCGATCTACACGGCCGACCCGGCCGCGCTGGTCGTGGGCGACACCCTGTACCTCTACACCGGCCACGACGAGGCCCCCGCGGGCGGCACGAACTTCGTCATGCGCGACTGGCACGTCTTCACCTCGACCGACGCCGCCAACTTCACCGACCAGGGCGCCAAGCTCTCGATCTCGAACTTCTCCTGGGCGGGCGCCGACGCCTGGGCGGGCGAGGTCGAGCGCGGCGCCGACGGCAAGTACTACTGGTACGTCCCCGTCAACGGCAACGGCGCCGGCTGGATGGACATCGGTGTGGCCGTCGGCGACAGCCCGCTCGGCCCGTTCCGCGACGCCAAGGGCGGCCCGCTGATCAGCGACAGCACCCCCAACTCCTCGCCGCTCAACATCGACCCCACCGTCTTCACCGACGACGACGGCCAGGTCTACATGTACTGGGGCTCCTACTACGGCCTGCGCGCCGCCAAGCTCAACGCCAACATGACCTCGCTCAACGGCTCGGTCGTCACCCCGAGCGGCGTGTCGAACTTCTGGGAGGCCCCCTGGATGTTCAAGCGCAACGGCGTCTACTACCTCGCCTACGCGGCCAACGACTCGGCCTGCTCCGCGCCGGGTTACGCCTGCATCAGGTACGCCACCGCCGGCAACCCGCTCGGCCCCTGGACGCACCGCGGCGTCGTGCTCGACCAGGTCAGCTCGACCACCAACCACCCGGCGATCATCGAGTACAAGGGCCAGTGGTACATGGTCTACCACAACGCCGCCGCCCCGGGCGGAGGCAACTTCCGCCGCTCGGTGACCATCGACAAGCTCTACTTCAACGCCGACGGCACCATGCAGAAGGTCGTCCAGACCAGCGGCGGCCCCACCACCCCGGGCAACCTGGCGACCAGCGCCACCCCGTACACCTCGTACGTCTCGTCCTGGGAGACGCTCGGGGCGATCAATGACGGCTACACCCCGGCGAACTCGGCCGACCACAGCCACGGCGCCTACGGCAACTGGGACCACCAGGGCACCGAGTGGATCGAGTACCGCTGGCCCAGCGCCCAGAACATCTCCAAGATCCAGACCTACTGGTTCGACGACGACCTGGGCATCGACCTGCCGGCCTCCTGCCAGGTGCAGTACTGGAACGGCAGCGCCTACGTCAACGTGCCCGGCCAGTCGTCCTGCGGCGTGGCGGGCAACACCTTCAACACCACGACGTTCACCTCGGTCAACACAACCCGGTTGCGGCTGAACATCACCTCCAAGTCCGGCTTCTCGACCGGTGTGCTCGAATGGAGGGCCTTCTCATGAGGCGCGCCCTATTAGCCCTGCTGCTGGTGGCGGGATTGGTCGTCGCCGGTGCGCCGGCGCACGCGGACCAGACCATCGGCTATCCGACCTTCAGCGGCCCGGCCGTCCCCGCTCCGCCGGGGTCGTACACGACCGGCAACACGATGCAGGCCATCTACGACGCCGAGAGCTCCGGCACCGACTTCTGGATGGACCGGCTGCTGGCACGCTCGGGCAACGACCCGGCCGGCACGTGGCTCATGACGCGCGGCCGGGCGCTGTTCATGAAGACCCACACGCCCGGCACGCTCGGCTTCGCCGGGCAGGTGGCGTACTGGGAGAGCATCAACAACAACAACGCCTTCACCGTCGCCGTCACCCCCGGCACGTTCACCGAGCAGGTGAACTCGCGCTGGCAGGCGCCCAGCTACTGGAAGAGCCGGCACACCAGCGGCTCGATCACGATCGACCAGACGAAGTTCATCACCGACAACAACGTGGCGGTGGCCAACCTGGCCATCACCAACGGCGGCTCCGCCTCGACGACGCTGCAGCTGCGGGCCACCTCGCCGTATGCCACCTCCGGCAGCGGCAGCGAGCTGACCGGCCAGGTGAACGCCTACAACAACCTCACCACCCTCTATCCGAGGCTGACCGGTGACGGGTTCACCGTCTCCAGCGGCGGGCTGAACAGGTCCGTCACGATCGCCGCCGGGGCGACGACGACCGTCAAGGTCGTCATGGGCTTCGTCACCAACGAGATCCCGGCCTCGCGCACCGACTACGACGCCTACGCCGGCTACACGCCCGCCACCGCGTTCGCCACGCACGTGCGCGCCTACAACAAGTGGTGGGCCGACAACATCCCCTACATCGACGTCCCCGAGCCCGGCATCAAGAAGAACATCTACTACCGCTGGTGGCTGATGCGCTTCAACAACCTGGACGCGGACATCCCCGGACAGACCTTCCAGTTCCCCACCTCCGTCGAGGGCGCGCTGGGCTACAACAACGCGATCGCGCTGACCCAGCCCATGCACATCGACGACCTCAAGTACCTGCGTAACCCGATCTACTCGTACGGCGACTGGCTGAGCGTCGGGCAGATCTCCAAGAACGGCCGCTTCCTGGACAACCCCGGCGACCCGGAGAACTGGTCGAACAGCTACACGCAGTACATCGGCGAGGCGGCCTGGAAGAGCTACCAGATCCACGGCGGCCAGCCCGCCATCGCCGCGAACCTGGCCCGCTACGCCGAGCAGGACGTCAAGGGCCAGCTCTCCTACTACGACCACGACAACAACAAGCTCATCGAGTACGACTGGGGCGCCCTGACCGGCAACGACGCCGACGCCGTGTCCTTCCACTGGAAGCCGGGCAACATGGACCGCGCCGAGTCCGCCTACCAGTACAGCGGGGCGCTGGCCGCCGCGCAGGCGTACGACGCGATCGGCAACACGGCCAAGGCCAACGAGATGCGCACGCTGGCCACGCAGATCCAGAACGCCATCGTCAACGTGCTGTGGAACCCGAGCAGGCAGCTCTTCGAGCACCGGCTGAAGTCCACCAACGAATGGGTGCCGTGGAAGGAGATCAACAACTACTACCCGTTCGCCGTCGGCGCGATCCCCAACACCTCCACCTACAAGCAGGCCCTGCGCCTGTTCGACGACCCGGCGCAGTACCCGATCTTCCCCTTCTACACCGCCAACCAGGCTGACAAGGCGGCCTCGGGCACCGGCAGCAACAACTTCTCCACGATCAACTCCACGGTGCAGTTCCGCCTGCTCTCCTCGGTGCTGCGGAACTACCCCAACGAGTGGATCGACCCGACCTGGTACAAGAAGCTGCTCTACTGGAACGCCTGGGCGCAGTACATCAACGGCAACACCCAGTGGCCGGACGCCAACGAGTTCTGGGCCGACTGGAACGGCTCGTCCATCACCTACCGCTCGTGGATCCACCACAACATCCTGGGCAGCAGCAACTGGACCGTGGTCGAGGACGTCGCCGGCCTGCGGCCGCGCAACGACGCCAAGGTGGAGCTCTCGCCGATCAACATCGGCTGGACCCACTTCACCGTCAACAACCTGCGCTACCGCAACGCCGACCTGACCATCGTCTGGGACGACCCGTCCGACGGCGTCGTGCGCTACCCCGGCGTGCCCGAGGGCTACTCGATCTACATCAACGGCAACCGGGCGGCCACGGTGTCGTCGCTGGTGCCGTTCACGTGGGACCCGGCCACCGGTGACGTCACCACCAGCGGGTCCGTCACCTACCACGTGGCGGTGCCCGGGCTGCAGGCGCCCGCGCAGGTCACCCAGAACAGCGCCCGCATGGTCGACATGCTGGCCAAGGCCGGCGTCGACCTGACCGCCAACCTCACCAACCTCGCCGCCGGCGCCACCGCCACGGCCTCCACCACGGCCTCGGGCAGCACCACCGCGGGCGCGGTGGACGGCTTCCCGATCAACGAGCCGTTCTGGGGCGGCACGACCGCCGGGCAGGACTGGTACGAGCTGAACTTCGGCTCCGCCAAGACGGTCAACGAGGTGCGGCTCTACTTCAAGGACAGCCGCCCGGCCAGCGCCACCTACCGGGCGCCGGCGTCGTACGACATCCAGTATTACAACGGCAGCGCCTGGGTGAGCGTGCCCGGCCAGGCCAAGACACCGTCCGCGCCGCGGGCCAACTACAACGTGGTGCAGTTCTCCGCGGTCAGCACGCAGCGCCTGCGGGTGCTGGCCACGGCCGCCTCCGGGGCCAGGACGGGGCTCACCGAGATCAAGGTGTTCAACCGGGGCGGGACGCAGCAGCCGAATCCCACCAACCTGGCGTCGTCGGCCACGCCGTCGGCGTCGAACACCTCGTCGTGGGAGAGCGTGGCCGCGATCAACGACGGGATCGACCCGCCGTCGTCCAACGACACCGTCAACCCGCGCTGGGGCTGCTGGCCGGAGACCGGCCAGCAGTGGGTGGACCTGACCTGGGGCTCGGCCCAGAACCTGAACCGGGCCGAGGTGTACTTCTTCGACGACGACGAGGGGATCGACATGCCCGCGTCGTGGAAGCTGCAGTACTGGAACGGCAGCGCGTACGTGGACGTGCCGGGCGCCTCGGCGTACACGCTGACCAAGAACGCCTACAACAGCGTCACCTTCAACGCCACGAGCACGACCCGCCTGCGGGTCCTGCTCACCGGTAACGGCAGTAACTCCGTGGGCCTCCTGGAGGTCAAGGCCTACGGTCCGTGACGTCGCGGTGGGGGCGCGCCTCCGCGCGCCCCCACCTGGTCAGCGCTGCCTGGCCGGGCGGATGATCATCTCGTTCACGTCCACCTCCGCAGGCTGGCCGATCGCGTACGCGATGGCGTCGGCGATGGCCTCCGGCGGGATCGAAGCCGCCCTGTATGCGCGCATCGCCTCTTGCGCGCCCGGCTCGGTGATCGTGTCGGCCAGCTCCGACTCCACGACGCCCGGGGAGACCGTGGTGACCCGGATGCTCGGGTCCAGCTCCTGGCGCAGCCCCTCGGTGATCGCCCAGGCGGCGTACTTGGTGGCGCAGTAGACCGCGGCCGTCGGCACCACCCCGTGCGCGCCGATCGAGGCGACGGTGACGAAGTGACCGCCGCCCTGCCGCTGGAAGTGGGGCAGCGCCGCGGCGATGCCGTGCAGCAGGCCGCGCACGTTCACGTCGATCATGCGCTCCCACTCGTCCACCAGGAGCGAGTCCAGCCGGGACAGCGGCATTACCCCCGCGTTGTTGACGATCACGTCCACCCGGCCGTGCTGCTTCGCGGCCGTGTCGACGAACCTCGTGACGTCCGCGCGGTCCGTCACGTCGAGACGGCGCACCTCCACGCTGCCGCCCTCGTTCCTGATGCTCTCGGCGACGGCGGCCAGCCGGTCCTCGCGGCGGGCGCCGATGACCAGGTGGTGGCCCTCGCGGGCGAGGCGCATCGCGGTGGCCTGGCCGATGCCGCTGCTGGCGCCGGTGACCAGGACGATCTTCGTCATATCAGTCAGTTCCCTTGGTAGTCGGTGCTGAGCGTGACGTGACGCCACGCCTCGAATCCGGTCCTGAGCGTGTCGAGCCGCGCGGAGGCGATCTCGTACGCGGCCCGGCCGAGCAGCAGGCGCAGCGGCGGCTCGGCCGCCCCGACCGCGGTGATGATCGCCTCGGCCGCGCGCACCGGATCGCCGGGCTGGTGGCCGTAGGTGGCCAGGGTGGAGGCGCGGCGCGTGCCCGCGGTCTCCGCGTAGTCGTCGATGCGGACGGGAGACTGCCGCATGGAGGGGCCGGACCAGTTCGTACGGAACGCCGCGGGCTCGACGATCGTGACCTTGATGCCCAGCGGCGCGACCTCCGCCGCCAGCGACTCCGACAGGCCTTCCACGGCGAACTTCGTCGCGTGGTAGTAACCGGTCGCCCCGAACGCGGCCAGCCCGCCGAGCGAGGAGACGTTGACGACGTGGCCGCTCCCGCGGGCGCGCATGCCCGGCAGGACGGCCTTGGTGACGTCGACCAGCCCGAACACGTTCGCGTCGAACAGCGCCCGGACCTCGTCGTCCCGGCCCTCCTCGACGGCGGCCAGGTAACCGTACCCGGCGTTGTTGACCAGGACGTCGATGCGGCCGAAGGCGGACTCCGCCCGCTCGACCGCCGCCGCGATCTGGGCCTTGTCGGTGACGTCGAGCGGCAGGGCCACGGCCCGGTCGCCGTGCTCGGCGACGAGGTCGGCCACCTGCCGGGGGTCGCGGGCGGTGACGGCCGCGCGGCCGCCGCTTTCCAATACGGCGGTGGCCAGCGCGCGGCCCAGGCCGGTGGAACAGCCGGTGATGAACCAGACGGACATGGTGGTATATCTCCAGGTAAATAGGCATGGCGAAATAGCGCCCCGGCCGGGGCGCGGTCGGTGAAGGGTTGTTCAGCCGGCGGTCAGGGAGCCCAGCAGGGACAGCGACTCTTCCGACGGGCTGCCCGGGTCGGCCTGATAGACGACGAGCTGCTGCCCGGGAGCGCTGTTCACGGTCAGCGACTCGTAGTGCAGGGTCAGTTCGCCCACCAAGGGGTGGCGGAAGCGCTTGGTTTCGTGGGTCTTCTGGCGGATGTCGTGGCGGGCCCACAGCCTGCGGAAGGCCTCGCTCTTGACCGACAGCTCGCCGACCACCTCGATCAGCAGCGGGTCGTCCTGGTCGGCGCCCGCGCCGGCGCGGAGCCCGGCGACCGTGTTGACCGCCACCCGGTCCCAGCCGGGATAGAACTCCCGCGCGTCCGGGTCGAGGAACACCAGCCGGACCAGGTCCCCGCTGTAGGCGTGGCCGTCGAACAAGGCTCTGCCGAGCGCGTTGGCGGCCAGCACGTTCAGGCAGCGGCCCAGGACCACCGCGGGGGTGTGCGGCCAGCCCTCCATCATGCGCAGCAGGTTCGGGCTGACCCGCTCCCGCCTGGCCGACGCCCGCCTGCGCCGGACCGGTTGGGCCAGCCGGTGCAGGTGCGCGACGGCGTCCTCCTCCAGGGCCAGCGCGTGGGCGAGCGCGTCGACCACCTGGGCGGAGGGGTGGCGCTCGCGGCCCTGCTCCAGCCGTACGTAGTAGTCGGTGCTCACGCCCGCGAGCCGGGCGACCTCCTCGCGGCGCAGCCCCGCCACGCGGCGCCGGGTCGTGACCGGCACGCCGGCCTCCTCCGGGTGGAGCAGCTCGCGGCGGGCCCGCAGGAACTGGCCGAGTGGGTTCTCCCTGTCCATGTCTTCGAGGCTAGGCGAGGCCCGGGGGTGCCAGGGGGGCTGAAGGTGGCCGCGCCACTCCCACCTTCGGCCCCGTCACCTGATCGGGCTCGGGCCGCCTCAGCGCAGGCGGCCCGCTCCGGCCCTGGCCGGGACGAGGGCGCGCAGCGCCTGCGGCGGGTGGACGCGGGTGAACAGCGCCGGGGTCCAGCCGGCGTCCGAGCCGATGGCCGTGCCGTGCGCGGCGTTGAACGCGGCCACCACGTCGGCCGGTGCGCCGTCCACCAGGCTGCCCTTCGCGGTGATCGCGGTGCCGTTGACCACCGACAGGGAGCCGCCGGTGGTGCCGGTGGTGGCCGCCCAGCCGTCGTCGCGGGGGAGCACTTCGCGGCCGGGCTCGCGCGGGACGGGGCGGTGGCGGCGGACCGGGTTCCAGCCGTCGGCGCCCGCCAGGTACCGCTCCGGGGTGAAGGCGGCGGCCTGGTCGGACGTGAGCTGCGGCCGGTCGTCGTTGACGGTGGCGCCGGGCCCGTGGTTGCGGTACTCGGACAGGCGGGCGTCCCGCCAGCTCAAGCCGGACATGTCGGTCCAGGGGGCGTCCTTGATCCGCTGGCCCAGCCACGACTCGCGCACCAGCACCTGGCCCCGGGCCGTGGTGGAGCCGCCGGCCGGCCACGGGCGGCCCAGATGGAAGGTGCGGGCGGGCGCGTCGCTGGTGAGGTGGCTGCGGTAGATCAGGAAGCCGTACGGGTTGCTCAGCTCGGTGCTGGCGGCGGTGACGTAGCCGTTGTTGTCCGCGCTGCCGCGCGTCCTGCCCTTGATCAGGCAGCGGTCGAAGACGGCGGTGGCGCGGCCGAAGACGAAGTCGACGTCGCCCTCGACGCTGCCGGTAGGTGCCCTTGCGGACCAGGATGGTGACCGGACGGGTGTTGCCGGCGGGGACGGCGTCGACCGCGGCCTGCACGGTCCTGTGGTCGCCCGAGCCGTCCGCCGCGACCACGATGGCGGCGGGCGCCGGGGCCGCTGTCACAGGAGGCAGGGCGAGCAGGGGGAGAAGTAACAGGAAGCGCATGAGGCGACCTCGCCGATAGGGCGCGGCAAGCGGTTGCATGAAACGCTGACCCAGCCGCCTCACTCCGTCAATGCCCTGCAGTGAAACTGCACCACGCTGCAACAAGCGATTGCAAGATTATGGGTGATCTTGACCATGGGAGCGCGCCGATCTACAGTCCGCCTGATATTTATCGGCGCTTCGCTGAAACTTTCATCGGGAGCATCGTGCGCACCCTTCGAGCCCTGGTGGCCGCCGCCCTGTTATGCCTCGTTCCCGCGCTCTCCGCGCACGCGGCGGCGGACCTCGCCTACGACTTCGAGAACGGCACCACCCAGGGATGGGGGCCACGGGGCGATGGCGTCTCCGTCACGGTGACGCCGGACGCCGCCCACGGGGGCACGAGCAGCCTCCTGACCGCCGGCCGGATCGCCACGTGGCACGGCGCGTCCATCGCCGCGCCGTTCGTCCGGGGTGTCGGCTACACCGTGACCGCGTACGCGCGGCAGGTGAGCGGCCGGCCCGCCGCCACGATCGCGCTGACCGTCCAGCGCACCCCGACCGGGGGCAGCACCACGTACGAGCGGGTCGCGGCGGCCACCGTGACCGACGGCGGGTGGACGCGGCTGTCGGGCAACTACCTGTTCACCGCCGAGTCCGCCGACGTGCAGCTCTACGCCGAGAGCTCCGACGCCACCGGCGAGTTCTACCTGGACGACATCGTCGTCACCCCGCTGGGCGACCCCACGCGCGAGCCCGTCAGCAGCGACTTCGAGGACGGCACCGCGCAGGACTGGGCGCCCAGGGCCGCCGCCACCCTCCTGCCGAGCGCGGAGGCCGCCCACGCGGGCAGCCGCTCGCTGGCCGTGAGCGGCCGCTCTGCCTCCTGGGACGGTCCCGCCCTCAACGTGTTCGGCCGGATGGCCAAGGGCGACAAATACGCCCTGTCGGTGTGGGTGCGGCTCGGACCGGAGGCCACGGCGGGCCGGCTCGGCCTGTCGATCGAGCGCAGGACCGGCGGCACCCCCAGCTACGAGCGCGTCGTCTCGCCGAAGGACGTGCCGGCGGGGGAGTGGGTGCAGCTGTCCGGCACGTACACGCTCGCGTACGACGTCGACTTCCTCAGCGTCTATGTCGAGTCCGACACCGGCACGTTCCCCTTCTACCTGGACGACTTCTCCATGAAGTACATCCAGCCCAAGCCGATCCAGACCGACATCCCCGCGCTCAAGGACAAGGTGCCGTTCGTCATGGGCTCGGCGCTCACCAGGCCCGACGCGCTCGGCGTACACGGCGAGCTGCTGTCCAGGCACTTCAGCGGCGTCACCCCCGGCAACGAGCTCAAATGGGACGCCACCGAGCCCCGTGAGGGTGAGTTCACCTTCGCCGACGGCGACTTCCTGGTGGACTTCGCCACCCGGCACGGCATGACGATCCGCGGCCACACGCTCGCCTGGCACAGCCAGACCCCCGACTGGGTCTTCCAGAACGCCGACAAGGAGCTGCTGCTCAAGCGCCTGGAGACGCACGTGCGCACGCTCGTGACCAGGTACAAGGGCAAGATCGCGGCCTGGGACGTGGTCAACGAGGTCGTGGACGAGAACCAGCCCGACGGCCTGCGCCGCTCCAAGTGGTACGAGATCGCCGGCCTCGACTTCATCCGCACCGCCTTCCGCATCGCCCACGAGGCCGACCCGGACGCCAAGCTCTTCATCAACGACTACAACACCGAGTTCCCGCGCAAACGCGAGGCCCTGTACGCGCTGGTCAAGCGGCTCAAGGCGGAAGGGGTGCCGATCGACGGCGTCGGCCACCAGCTCCACCTGAACATCGAGCACCCGCCCGCCTCCTCCGTCGAGGCCACGATCGAGCGCTTCGCCACGCTGGGGGTGGACCAGCAGATCACCGAGCTGGACGTCAGCGTCTACACGGACTTCGTGTCGTCGTACGACACGATCCCGCCCGAGCTGCTCGTCCAGCAGGGCCACCGCTACAAGGAGCTGTTCGACGTCTTCCGGCGGCAGGCCGCCAAGCTCAGCTCCGTGACCGTCTGGGGCGAGTCCGACGACGTGAGCTGGCTGCGGTCGTGGCCGATCCCGCGGCTGAACGCGCCGCTGCTGTTCGACGACGACCTGCAGGCCAAGCCCGCCTACTGGGGCGTCGTGGACCCGTCGCGGCTGGCCCCGCCGGTGCGCCGGCTGGAGGCGCCCGCCGGGACGCCCAAGGTGGACGGCAGGCGGGACCTCGAGTGGGACCTGCTGCCGGACTCGCCGATCGCGCGGGTGGGCGACGTGTCGGCCGGGTTCCAGGCGCGCTCGTCGGGCAAGGGGCTGTACGTGCTCGCCGAGGTCACGGATCCGACGGCGGGCAAGGACGATCGGGTGACGTTCACGGTCGACGGCACCTCGTACGTCGTCAAACGAACCGGGGGCTCGTACGTCGCGAAGGGGACCGGCACCCCGCACGTCGTCCAGGGGACCGACACCCCGCACGCCGTCGAGCGGACCGGCACCTCGTACGCCGTCGGATGGACCGGCGGCCCCGAGGCGGCGGTGCGGCCGACCCCGACCGGCTACCGCGTCGAGGCCCTGATCGCGACCGGCACCAACACGGACGTGACCGTGAGCGACTCCGCCGGCGCGAGCACCTCCTGGACGGGGAAGGTGACCGCCGCACCTGCGGTCAAGCTCACCTCCGCCGCCCACCGCACGCCCGTGCTCGACGGCGCCGTGGACCGGGCCTGGTCGGCCGCGCCGGAGATCCGCACCGCGACCTGGATCCAGGGCACGTCCGGCGCGACCGCCAAGGTGCGCTCGCTGTGGAGCGGATCCACGCTGTACGTGCTCGCCCAGGTCGCCGATCCGACACTGAGCGAAGAGTCCCCGAACTCGTGGGAGCAGGACTCCGTCGAGATCTTCGTGGACCCGGGCAACGGCAAGACCAAGGGCTACGAGGACGACGACGGCCAGTACCGGATCAGCTTCTCGGGCCGGATCACGGTCGGCGGGACGTTCGACGCGGGCGGGGTGAAGGACCACGTGAAGGCGGTGACCAGGACGGTGCCCGGCGGGTACGTCGTCGAGGCGGCCATCGAGCTGCCCACGATCACACTCGCACCGGGGACGCTGCTGGGCTTCGACGCCCAGGTCAACGACGCCACGGGCACCGCCCGTACCAGCGCCGTGACCTGGAACGACAACACCGGCCGAAGCTACCTGGACACCAGCCACTGGGGCGTCCTCCGGCTCACCCAGGGGTAGGTGGCGCCACCCTCCCGTCGCCTGGTTACCGGGGTGGGCCTGCCGATGCCCACCCCGGACTGTGAAATAACCCCAGAGTTGACCGTTGCGTAGTCGAGAGGGGCCATATTCGTCTGGCGCAGATGGCGAAAACGAGCAGGCCGGAGCCGGCGCCAATGGTGGCGCGGAATCTTCGCGTGGCGCGGGCCCCGGGTCAGAAGCCAGGCTTTCTCCGGACGGAATGCTTTCCGCCCGGAGAACAGCGCACGCTACGCCTAAGGAATGCGTACGCCTAGGAAATTCATCCGCGAACCGTGACGCGGTCCCCCTTGGGAGCGCTGATCGGCGAGTGGTCGGCGAAGTACGACGCCAGCGCACCCCGGTCGTCAGGCCCGCTGTGCGCCACGCTGTTGTTGGGCCACTTCCACTGCGGGAACCCCTCCCAGCCGCCGGCCAGGATGTAGTTCGCGGCGACCTTGATCACCTGAGTATCGGTCACCGGCGCGCCGTTCAGCGTGATCTCCGTGATCTCTCCGTTCGCCAGGCTGTAGCGCAGCCCGGCGGACGGGGTCAGCACACCCCGCTCCTTGCTCGCGTGCCCCAGCAGCCACTTGAGCTGGGAGCCGCTCATGGACCAGGTGTCGACGTGGAGCCCGTTCGGCTGCGTGGCGTACAGCTGCCCGTACGTGACGGGACCCTTCTTGATCTCGGCGTTCGGCGAGCGGACCGCGTACTTGCTGACCAGGGCGATCTGCGCGCCGGACACGGGCTGGACCGATTCGAGCATGGCGTCGGCCACCAGCTCGGCCAGTGGGCCGCTGCCCCAGCTGTCGCGCTTGATGTCGCCGGCGGCGTCGCCGATCTGAGTGCTCGCCTTCGGCCCGGCGCACTCGAAGTAGTAGATGATGTTGGTCTTGAGCCTGCTGGCCTGGTTGAACTCGATCTGCACCGAGTACGTGGTCGACTCCTGGTCCCAGTTCAGCGTCTCAAGCACGGCGTTGTAGACGGGGCCGTGTTCGGCCGGCACGTTGAGCGTCTTCCAGTCCTTGGCGCCGACGAGGCGGTACTGAATCGACTGCGCACCCGCGGGGATCCCTTCAAGCCGACCGTGGAGCTTGAAGGTCAACGGACACTTCGACGCGGTGGTGCGCTCGAAGGCGATGCGGGCCTTCTGCACCAGGTTCGGGAGCGGGGTTTCGGTCCCGGTCGGAGTCGGAGTCGGAGCCGGGCTCGAGGTCGGGCTCGGGCTCGACGTGGGGGTCGGCGTGGCGTTGGCATTGACGTACTCGACGGAGGTGTTCACGCTGTCGAAGACGTCGCCGGTGTTCTCGTCGCCATCGTTACAGGTGACGGCGAACGACGCCTTCTTGGAGGTCTTCGTCGCCGGGCTGATCACACGGACGGCACCCCAGCCGGTGACATCGCCACCGACCTTGAGCGACGTGGACAGGCGGATGGTTTTGACGCCCTTGCCACCGATCCGGTACGTCTTGATCTTGCTCTTGTCGCCGTCGCTGAAGGTCCACTGGTACTTCAGCGCAACAGGCGCCTTCACCTTCACCGTGGTGGACAGCGTCACGCTCACCGGGCAGGTGCCCGTGTGTCTTTTCGGCGCCGCGGAAGCGGCCCCGAAAACTATCGATTCCGGGGCGGCCTGTGCACCCGAGGCGAACGCACCGGAAGCCAGGGCGACAACGGCCACCAGTGCACTGATCCGGTGCCCGGCCCTAGTTAACAGTCTCACAGGATTCCTCTCATTGATCTTGGCCGAAGAATCCTGGCAGAGTTTTATCACCGCAGAATAACAATATGGTGCGATACAAAAGGGAAATGGGCGTTCCCGCAATGCCCCCGTAAAGGCATGCCATCGACGGACGGATGGCCGCGCCGAAGACCAGGACCCCGCGAGTCGCCACGAACCCAAGCGCTCATACGGCCTATGAAGGCCGAACACTGATGGGTTCATCCTGATGAAGCCTTCAGCTCGAATCCGGGCCCTCTACTCGGGTTCGTGCGACGAGCTCCAAAGTAGCTGCACCTGGTGCGGGGTTGAGGAACCGGCAGACAGACTCAGCGGTCGCACATGGCGGCGACGAAGGCGTCGATCAGGTGCTGCCGCTTCTCGGGGACGCCCGTGACGTAGACGGTGGCCGCGCGCCCGGCCCGGTCCCGGCCGCTGAACACCGCGGCCCCCGGCATGTCGCCGGCGCCGAAGTAGGCATGGCCGCAGCCCGACTCCATCCGGGCCACCCCGTAGCCGTAGCGGGCGCCTTCGGGCCAGCCTTCCTGCTCGACCGGCACCGTTCTGGCCGTCATTTTGCCCAGCGGGGCCTTGCGCCAGAACCGGTTGAGGTCGTCCGGGGTGGAGACCAGACCGCCGCTGGGCCCGAACTCGTACGTGGGCAGCCGGTCGGTCAGATCCACCTCGCCGTCCTGCGGGCGGCCGGGGTGCACCCCGTAGGTGTGGGCGTGCGGGCCGCGGATGCCGTAGTCGCCCTTGGCCGGCCAGTACGTGTCCCGCATCCCGTACGGCTTCAAGATCAGCTCTCGGCTCGCCTGCCGGAAGTCCTTGCCGGTCACCTCGGTCACGATCATGCCGAGGACCAGGTAGTTGGTGTTGGCGTAGGCGAACGAGCCGCGGGGCGTGGGCTTGAGCGCGAGCGCCACCCGCAGGAAGTCCGGGAGCGGCTCCTTCCACTCGATCGCGTCGAGGAACTCGGGCAGGCCACTGGTCTGCTGCAGCAGCATCCGCACGGTGATCTTCCGCCCGTCGATCGCCGCACCGTCGCCCCTGCCGCGCAGCACGCCGGGCAGATAGTGCTCCACCGGCGCGTCCAGGTCGATCTTCTTCTGATCGGCCAGTCGCAGCACGGTGGCGGCGATGATCGGCTTGCTCGCGCTGGCGATCCGGAACCGGCCCTCCGGGCCGATCATCGGCTGGCCGGTGCCCCGCTCCGCGGTGCCGGAATGCAGGGTCACGGTCGTGCCGCCCACGGTCCGCACCTGGCTCAACGCGCCCGCCATGCCGTCGTCGGTGGTGAGCAGGTCAAGGCGGGACTGCGGCGAGGGCGTTGCGGCGGCAGCGAAGGCGGGAGCCACAGGGGCGATGACCAGACAGCCGGCGACAGCGGCGGCGAGCAATCTCTTCATGCCTCCAATGTGGCGGGAAGATCACTCATGTTCAGTCATGCCTACCTGCCTGTTGGGGCGGAGGTCTTCCCTACCTTGTCCACCCCGAGCCGAGGCCAAGCACCCGCTGATATTGATCATCACGCTCGGCTCCGCAGCCGCCGACAGGCTGATGCTCCTGGCCTCGTCCATACTGACGCCTACCGAGCCGACCGGCCTGACCCGCTTGCAAGAAGGCCGGGATCCGGCTGCCCGGCGTCGGTGACCTCAACCCGCCGGCTGAGGTCACCTGCGGGAGGAGCCCCTTTCACCGCAGGCGCAGGTTGGGGCTCCGCTTGAGCCCGAGGAGGCCGAGCAGGTCGTCGATCATGTGCTCGAACAGCGGCTGCAGGTCGTCGAAGGCGAACTTGTGGTGCCCGTACACGGCCATGCAGAGCAGCCCGTAGATCTGCCGCCAGCAGACGACCATGAGGAACACCACGCCGATGGGGAACTCCAGGCCGACTTCCGAGCGGTAGGTGCGCAACTGGGCTGCCAGGACGGGGTCGATCTCCTCGTCCGCCGGGCAGGTCAGCCGCCCCTCGTTCCACAGGCGGGCGAACAGCTTCCCAAACAGGCCGCCCAGCTCGCGCGCGATGACCACCGGGATGCCCTCCTCCGACTCGGCGATCTTGGCGAACCCGGCGCCCATGAGCAGGTCGAACTCGACCTTGTTGGCCAGCGACCAGTCGAGCACGGCCTGGGTGGCGGCGTGCAGCTGGGCGCTGATGTCGTCAGGGTCCTGGCGCCGCGCGGCCCGGTCCACGGTGTCGATGAACTCCGCGGTGATGTCGTCGTAGATGGCGCGGATGAGGCCCGCCCTGCCGTTGAAGTAGCGGTAGAGGGCCGGGGGCGTCACGCCGACGCCGCGGGCCACGGCGGCGAGGGTGAGGCCCTCGATGCCCTCCTCCGCGGCAATCCTGCGGGCGGCGGCCTTGGCGTCGCGTTCGAGCTCGGCCCGCAGTCGTTCCCGTCGCGTCAACGCTGTCACCCGACCATCTTGTCTGGTCTCGCCTGCCGCGGCCACTTGCGGTGAATGGGCGACACATGGTTAATGGTATTCACTCTTTTAAGGATCATCATTGAAGGCGTGAAGGAGATCTTGGATGAGTTCCCGTAGCGGTGGCTGGCCGGCGACGGCGGTCGCGCTCCTCCTGGCGGCAACCGGCTGTTCGGCGGCCTCCGGCCCCGTCGCCCTGTCCCAGCCGAGCCCGCGCGCCTCCACCCCCACTCCGGACGCCAGGAAGACGGCACTGGCCGAGGCGGCGAAGAGCCTTCCGGCCGTGCTCGCCGCCCAGGGGCCGGTCGCCTGCTCGTGGAATGACGACGGGTGGCGGGCCACGGCCTACGACGACGCCTTCCGTACCGGTGTCGCGAGCTTCTCCAGCGTGACGCTCGCGCCGCTCCTGACCGAGATCGCCGCAACGGCGGGCGGAGAGAAGGCCGTCGTGCGCAGCCTGTGCGGTGAGGAGGGAGATCCCGGCGTCAGCCCGGTCTCGCCGGACGGCCGCCGGGTCGCCATCCAGGTGGACTTCCGGTCCAGCGGCGACCCGACGCACGTCGGCTGGCTCGACCTCGGCACCGGGACGTTCACGGACCTCACCGACAGATCGAACAAGAAGGGATACGTCAAGGAGACGTTCTCCGACAAGTACCCCGGATTCGCGCCTGACGGGTCGTTCTGGTTCCTGCGCGACTCCCAGCAGTACTTCTCGGCGGACCCGAACGGCCGGCTGACTCCGCGCAAGATCAGTCTGGCCTGTTTCACCAACAGCAACGACGACACCTTCTACCGCGTCGTGGGATCGGTCGCCGTCATGTGCCCGGGCACCGTCCATCCCTCCGGGAGGTTCGCGGCGAACCCCAGCCGGGCGGCCGTGGGGATCAACCTGGTCCAAGGGGCCGAACTGGACATCCTCGGGAACACGGTGGACCGCTATGAGGACGCTCCGCTCCAACTGCCGTTCGGCATGAAGATCGTCGTACGCGACGGCGGCCTTCGCCACTGCGACCCGCTCGCCTGGATCAACGCCACCGACCTGCTCTGCGCCGGCGGGAGCAACGACTTCTACACCGCGCGGATCAACCCTCGGCTCGCCCGGAACGACATCGATTACGTGCAGCACACCGAGGTGAAGGTGAAGAACGAGATCGCCCCGGCGACCGAGTCGTCGGTCATCACGGCGGCCGTCTCCCGGGACCGCCGCTCCCTGATCATCGCGGCCAACGAGAACGACGACCCCGCCACGGCCAAGCTCTACCGCGCCGACCTGATCTCCCCCTCCGCTCCCGTGGAGATCGGCCCGATCCCGGCGGAGTCGAGGGAGCACTTCACCCTCCTGAACAACTACCAGCAGCCCGTACGAGCCGACTGACCGGCACTTCCGGGGGACCTGGAGCCTCCCGACCTCCGCTCTTGGGCCCGACTACCATGTGACCGTGACCACGAGCCCCCGACATGTCCGTAAAGGGGCCGTCCCGAGCATCCGCGACGTCGCCGCCGCGGCCGGCGTCTCGCATCAGACCGTCTCCCGCGTGCTGAACGACTCACCCCGGGTGCGGCCCGACACCCGGGCCGCGGTGCTGGCCGCGATCGACCGGCTGGGGTTCCGCCCCAACCGGGCCGCCCGGGCGCTCGGCCTCGGCCGCGCCAGCGGCGTCACCGTCGTGACCTCCAACACCATGCTGTACGGGTACGCCGCCACCCTGCAGGGCATCGAGGAGGCCGCCAGGACCGAGGGCGTGGCGCTGGGGATCAGGGTCGTGGAGTCGGCCGAGGTCCGGCAGACGGTCGACTATGTCAGCGATCCGAGCGCGGGCGGCCTGGTGGTGATCGCGTTCGACCCGCTGGGTACGGCGGTGGCGCAGGCGCTGCCGCCGCACATCCCGGCCGTGGTGGCCGCCGAGCCGGTCGCACCCGATCTGGGGCGGGTGGCGATCGCGCTGGACGAGCGCAGGGCCGCCGCCGACGCCACCCAGCACCTGCTCGACCTGGGGCACCGTACCGTCCACCACGTGGCCATCCCGTCCGAGGGCCGGGCCGGCGGGCGGCACGCGGGGTGGCGCGACGCGCTGCGGCAGGCGGGAGCGGAGATCCCCTCGGTGCTGGGGTGCGGGTGGGACATCGAGTCGGCGTACGCGGCGGGGGAGCGGCTGGCCCGCTCGCCCGGGGTGACGGCGATCCTGTGCGGCAACGACGACATCGCGCAGGGGGTACGGCGGGCGCTCTACGACGCGGGCAAGGACGTTCCCGGGGACGTCAGCATCGTGGGCTTCGACGACATCCCCGGCTCGGCCTTCTGGACCCCGGCGCTGACGACCGTACGCATGGACTTCGTGGGGCTGGGCCGGGCATGCTTCCACGCGGCACTCGCCGAACTGAGCGGCCAGCCGCAACCGGACATCTCCCTGGTCCCACCCCGCCTGATCATCCGCGAGTCCACCGCCCCACCACGGCAGTAGGTGGGCCATGACTCACTTTTGGTGATCAGTTACTGCGAGTGAGTCTCGCGCGGTGTTGTTCGTCATGCGATGGCAGCGGGAAACGACACCCTCGTAGCCTTCGCCGGCGTAATCAAGGTCGCGCCTGCGCAAGTGCAGCTCCACCTCGAACTCATCGACGAAGCTCCGGCGATGGCTGTCGCTGCGCGTGACGCCGTCGACGGTGTGTTCTTCGATGACCTCCGTTCCGGAGGCCGTGATGGTGATGACGTCGATGCCCCAGGCCGGGTTGGCGTTCTCGCGGGTGTAAGTGAAGCTCTTCACGATGAGGGAAGGCAGGTAGTCCTGCACCGCGTCGCCAAGCTCGTGCCGGTGGACCTGGAGTGTCACGCCATGGACTGCATCCCACGTTGCTATGACCGTGAGGTCGTCGAGGTCGTCGACGCTCGCGGGATGCCAACCGTCGGTCTCGTTCGGCTCCCAATCGCCTCTGGTCCAAGCCTCGGCGTGTTCGGCGAATCGGCCCATCAGGTTCGTCCGGTCTGCGATCTGAAGGGACCATGCCACCTCGTCCCAGCGCTCGAGGATGAGCAGGCCGCTGGAGGTCTCGTAGAGGGTGACTGCCATGGCCTTCTCCTGAGGGACGAGGAATGTTGGGCCGAGAACGGAGACGTGGCCGGCATGGCGTGGCACACGCCGGCGTGATCCCCGCATCATCGCGATCCTGTAGATGAGTAACGAAGACGCCGTGGCCGCAGCGTCTCACTGTGTTGCGCGCAGATCTGGCGAATTCTCAGGTGGCGGCCTAGCTGACGGCCTGATCATGACCATGCACGTCGCACGCACATGCCGAGTTCAGGGTGTTTGCGGGAGCGTGGACGCGATTTCGGTCGTGCCGATGAGTTTTGTGCGGACCCGTGGTCGATACGGCTGGACACACCGACAGAAGCATATGGAGGCAGTGATGAGCGTCGACGACTCCAAGCAGGAGCACACCATCCGGACCGGCGGGCAGGGGACGCGGGTGAGCGGTCCCAGGGTGTTGGTGGCGGGGGCGAGCATCGCGGGACCCGCGCTGGCCCATTGGCTGCGCCGGTGGGGGGCCGAGGTGACCGTGGTGGAGCGGGCTCCTGAGCTGCGTCCCGGCGGGCAGGGGGTGGACGCGCGCGGGGTCGCCAGGGAGGTCATCGGGCGCATGGGGCTGGACGCGGCGGTGCGCGCGGCGTGCACCGACACCGCCGGCGCGCACACCGTGGACGCGGACGGGCAAGTGCTGGAGGCCTTCCGTGCCGACGACGACGGTGGCGACGGGTTCATCGCGGACATCGAGATCCTGCGCGGGGACCTGGCCCAGGTGCTCTACGACGACACCCGCGACGGCGTCGAGTACGTCTTCGGCGACCGAATCGCGGGGCTCGCCCAGGACGCGGACGGGGTCGACGTGGTCTTCGCGGGCGGCGACCGGCGGCGCTTCGACCTGGTGGTCGGGGCCGACGGGTTGCACTCGGAGCTGCGAGCGATGGTCTTCGGGCCGCATGAGCGGTTCCTCCGCCACCTCGGGCACGTGCTGGCCTTCTACAGTGTGCCCAACGAGTTCGGGCTGGACCGCTGGCTGCTCGAGTACCAGGATCAGGAGTCCGGGCGCTCTGCCCTCCTGCGGCCCATCCAGGACGCCACCCGGGCGATGGCCATGTTCTACTTCGCCTCGGCCGACGTCGACGTCGACTACCGTGACGTCGCGGCCCAGAAGGTCCTGCTGCGTGAGCGGATGGCGGGTCTGGGCTGGTTGACCCCGGACATTCTCGCGCACCTGGACGACACCCCGGACTTCTACCTCGACCAGGTTGCCCAGGTGGTGATGGAGCGCTGGTCGAGTGGACGGGTGGGGCTGCTCGGGGATGCGGCGTTCAGCTCCTCGCCGATGTCGGGGCAGGGCACCGGGCTGGCGCTGGTCGGCGCCTACGTGCTGGCCGGAGAGCTGGCCGCCGCCGGATGGGACCCCGATGCCGGGTTCGCCCGCTACGAGGCGCGGATGCGCTCGTTCGTCGAGGCCAACCAGGAGATCGGCCGGTTGAACGCCCGCAGCCGCGACGTCCCCGGGGTAGACGCCGAGCCGCGCCCCGATTTCGCCGGCGAATGGTTCACCGAGCTGGTCGGGCGCGCGATCAACGGCATCGAGCTGCCGGACTACGCGGGGGTGCCGGACTCCGCAGCCCCGGCCGGATCGTCGATCACCTCGTCGGCCAAGCGGTAGGTGTCACTAACGTGTCGAGAGGGACCACGCTTTGGTGGGACACCGCCGGACGACCTCCGCTCATGCGGGACTCACCTGCGGAGGGCCTTGCCACCGGATGGCCGTGAATACGCGCGACATGATCAAGAGGTGATCCGGATCGCACCAAAGCCTGCAAGGATCTCGCCGTGCCGATCTTCCGTTTACTCCTGGTCGCACTCGCGGCGCTGACCGCGACCGTCATCGCCTTCCCCCGATCCGTGCCGAATGCGATCGGTCACCTCGGCAGCCTGGCCGAGACGTTCCTACCGTGGCTCGCGCTGGCCGTCCCGGTGCTGCTCGGACTGGCCTGGTGGCGGCGCTCCATGGTGGGCGCGCTGGCCGCGCTGGTGCCGACCGCCGCCTGGCTTGCCCAGTTCGGCGGGCACCTGTTGCCCCGCGGGGACCAGCCGCATCACCTGGTCGCGGTACAGCACAACGTCAGTGACGAGAACGCCGACCCGGCCGGCACCGCGCGCAAGCTGATCGCGGCCCGGCCGGACGTCATCGGCCTGGAGGAGCTCGTGCCGGCGGCGCGCCCGGCCTGGGCCGCCGCGTTGGGCGTCGAGTACCCGTATTGGACGGTGCAAGGCACGGTCGGACTCTGGTCCCGCTACCCCCTCGCCGAGGCGGCTCTGGTGGACATCCGTCCGCACGGCGTCGGCCCAGACTGGAACCGCGGCCTGCGCGCGGTAGCCCGCACCCCGCAGGGTGACATCGCGATCTACGTCGCTCACCTGCCCTCGGTGCGAATCGGTCTGGGGGGTTTCGATTCCGTACGCCGAGACGAGAGCGCCTCCCGGCTCGGCGCCGTGCTGGCAGCCGAGCCGGTCGATCGCATCCTTCTGCTCGGCGACCTCAACAGCACCGTGGACGACCGGGGGTTGCGCCCGGTCGCCTCGCTGATGGCAGCCCCACCTCGCGATTTCGCCTTCAGCTGGCCGGCGCGCGTCCCGCTGGCGCGCATCGACCAAATCCTGACCCGCGGAATGACCGTGACCAAGATCCGATCGCTGCCCAGGACGGGCAGCGATCACCTACCGATCGCCGCCGACATCCGCCTCTGATCCAGGACGCGGCGCGTTACCCAAAGATCAGGTGGCACGCGCGGCTTCGCCCGCGAGCGTCCCGTGCCGGACGCCGGCTTCGATCCGGCAGAACCGATCGTGGTCCTCACGCGTGGGCCGGGGCCCCGGCCGGATAACAGGTCACCGGGCACTGAGGCTGATCAACTGCACCAGCCCCCAGTTCTCGCGGTGGTCGGGGGCGTCGAACAAGCGGTCCTGCCAGTCTTCGGCGTATTCGCGCAGCCGGCCCACCTACTGCCCTCGCAGCGGGGGACGGACGGAGTTGCGGACGACGATGTGGGTGCCGAGGACCACGTGCTGGCGTTCCTCGCGATTCAGCGCGAGCCGGACCGCCGTGCGCCCCAGCTCCTCCGTCGGGATGTGCACCGTCGTCAGCCCCGGCTCCAGGTCGGCGGCGAACGGGATGTCGTCGTAACCGACGAGCGACACGTCGTCGGGCACCCGCAGCCCCGCCTCCCGCAGTGCCGCCAGCACCCCGATGGCCACCATGTCGGTGGCCGCGAACACCGCGGTGAACCGCGTCCCGAGCGCGATCAGCCGGCGCGTGCCCTCGTAGCCGTCGGCCCGGCCGAACCCCGCCGGGATGACCAGGTCGGAGTCATAGGGCACCCCGAAGGACTCGTGCGCCCGCACGAACCCGCGTTCCCGGTCGACCTTCGTGGTGCTGCGGTCGGCGGGGGACGAGGCGCCGAGCAGGGCGATGTGCCGGTGGCCCTGCGACAGCAGGTGGCTGGTCATGGCGTAGGCGCCGCCCTCGTTGTCGTACTCGACGACGGTCGTGGGCACGTCGTCCCCGAGCGGCGGCCGCCCGCACAGCACCAGCCGGGAGCCCGCCTTGTCGAGGGCGTGGGCGAAGTGGGACATGCGCTCGCGGTACGTGTCGTCCAGCGAGCCGCCCCCCACCAGGATCACCGCGTCGGCCCGCTGCTCGCGCATCGCCTCCACGACGGCCAGCTCCCTGGCCGGGTCGCCGTGGGTGGTGCACACCATGCACAGCCGACCCTCGGCGGTGGCCTGCTGCTCGACGCCCTTGGCCACGTACGCGAAGGACGGCCCCGTGACGTCGTCCAGCACGAACGCCACCGTCTTCGTGCTCGCCCCCGACAGGGCGCGGGCGTGCACGTTGAGCACGTAGTCGAGGTCGCGCATCGCCCGCAGCACCCGCGTCCTGGTGGCCTGGGCGACCGGGTAGTCACCCTTGATCACCCTGGAGACCGTGGTGGCCGACACGCCTGCCCGGGCGGCCACGTCGCGGATCGTGACACGCTCGTCGTCGGTGAGCACGCCTTTTGTGCTTACTTTTCGCGACAAGGTCGGCCCTTCACGGTTTTCGGCAGACGGAGCAGTGCGGGTGGATCATGGGAGATTACGCCATCTCACCGAAGTCTATGGCCAGGGAGATCCGCGGGCGCAAGACGCGCGATCTCCACGGCCGGCGTCACCCGGCCTGGCAGGGCGGGCTGTACGGGAGCCCGGGCACGTACTGGGCCCACTCGCTCCGGGTGATGGTCATTCCGGACACCTCGCAGACGTGCTGCCGCGCCTGCTCCACGTCCATGCTCCAGAGCTGCGCCGTTCCGTTGCCCGACGCGCTGGCCAGCACGTTCCCGTCCGGCGTGAACGCCACTCCGTTGACCCAGTTGGACCCGGCGAGCACCGCCCACGTGACCGGCCGGGTCCGGTCGGCGAGGTTCCAGATCCGGATGGTGCCGTCGCGCGCCCCCGTGGCCAGCCTGCGCCCGTCGGCGGCGAAGGCCACGCTGCCCACCGCGCCCGTGTGCCCCAGCAGGACCGCGACCTGCGCCGGCCGCTCGGGGTGGGTGAGGTCCCAGAGCCGGGCCGTCCCGTCGGAGCCCACTGACGCCAGCGTCCTCCCGTCCCGGCTGTACGTCAGCCCCAGCACGCTGTTGGTGTGCGCGGGGTAGTTGGCCAGCAGCCGCGGAGCGGCGGGCTTGGACACCTCCCAGAGCCGGATGGCCCCGGTCCCCGAGCCGATCGCGAGCATGCGGCCGTCGGGGCTGAACATGGCGGCGTTCAGCCAGTTGTCGGCGTCGCCCGGTGAGGAGACCAGCTTGGGAGCCCGGGGATCGGCCAGGTCCCACAGGTAGGTGCGGCCGTCCCGCGACGTCGTCACCACCGTCCGCCCGTCCGGGCTGAACGCGCCGGACTCCACGACGTTCACGTGCCTCCTGATCGTCGCCAGCAGCTTCGGGGCGGCCGGCCGGGAGACGTCCCACAGCTTGGCCGTGTTGTCGGAGGAGCCGCTGACGAGCATGCGGCCGTCCGCGCTGAAACGGACCGTCTGGACGATGTCCGTGTGACCGGACAGCGTGGACAGCGACCTGGCCAGGCCCGGGTCGGAGACGTCCCAGAGCTTGACGGTCTTGTCGCCGGACGCGGTGGCCATGATGCGGCCGTCCGGGGAGATCGAGAGCGCGTTGACGGGGCCGGTGTGCTCGCCGAGGCCGGCGCGGTAGGAGACGCGGGCGGGGTCGGAGACGTTCCACAGCCTGGTCATGGTGTCCGCCGACGACGTGGCGAGCGTCCGGCCGTCCGGGCTGAACGCGGCGGCGGTCACCGTGTTCGCGAACCCGGTCAGGGCGGTCGTGCGCCGCGGCTCGGCCGGGTTCGAGACGTCCCACAGGGTGACGGTGGCGTCGGTGGCGGCGCTGGCCAGCAGCTTGCCGTCGGGGCTGAACGTGACGTCGTACACGAAGGAGCCCTGGCCCCGCGCGGTGCCCACGCGCTTGGCCGCGGTGACGTCCCAGAGGTACAGCGTGCCGGTGGTGGAGGCGGTGGCGAGCCGGCGGCCGGCGGGGTCGAAGGTCACGCTCCAGGTGCTGCCGCCGTCCGGCGCGCTCAGCACCGTCGGGTCGCCGGGCCGCGCCGGGTCCAGCACGTCCCAGATCGTGGTGCTTCCGTCGCCCGCCGCAGTCGCCAGGAGCCGCCCGTCGGGGCTGAAGGCGACGTCGTTGAGCACGTACTTCTGCCGCAGGAGGGCGATCTGGACGGGCCGGGCGGGGTCGGCGATGTTCCACAGCCGGGTGGTGCCGTCGAAGGAGACGGTGGCCAGGACGCCTCCTTTGGGGCTGAACGCGACCGAGCTCACCTTGTTCGTGTGGCCCTTGAGCGTGGCGAGGACCCGTGGTCCGGCCGGGTCGGAGACGTCCCAGAGCCGGGCGGTCCGGTCCACGGACGCGGTCGCGAGCATCCGCCCGTCCGGGCTGAACACCGCTCTCACCACGCTCGCGGCGTGGCCCTTGAGCTCGCTCACGGCCTTGGGGCGGGCGAGGTCGGAGACGTTCCAGAGCCGGGCGGTGGCGTCGCTGGAGGCGGTGGCGATCATGCGGCCGTCGGGGCGGTAGGACACCCACTCGACCGGGCCCCGGTGCCCGATCAGGCGGGCGCCGACCGGGTGCGCCAGCGTGCCGAGCAGCGCGCCGCGGGCTTCCGGGGTGTCGGCGATGCGGTAGGAGACCAGGGAGAGCTGGGCGCCGAGCGAGGCGTCGGCGGCGCCGTTGGCGGAGTCGGCGACCTGCGTGGAGACGGCCTGGTCACGTTGTCTGGTCACCTCGGCGGTCTGCCGCAGGGCCAGGACGCCGGCGGTCACGGCAGCGAGGAGGAGGACCGTGAGCGCGGCGATCACCTGGCGGACGATCCAGGTCCGCCGTCTGCGCCGCCGCAGCGCCGCGTCGAGGAACGCCCGCTCGGTCGCCGATCGCGCGCCCTGCGCAACAGCCTGTGCCGCCGCCAGGCGGCTGTCCGCGTACAGGTACGCCGGGTCCCGGCCCTGCCGCTGCCACGTCTCCGCGTCCTCGGTCAGGCGCTGGCGGACGAGCAGGTCGACCCGGTTGGTCTCGATCCAGTTCCGGAGCCTGGGCCAGGCGCGGATGAGGGCCTCGTGGGCGATCTCCGCCTCGTCCTCGTTCACCGTGAGGAGCCGCGTGCGCACGAACTCGTCCAGGACCCGCCGCGGGACGCCCGCGGGAGCCAGGTCGGCCAGGGCCACCCGCTTCCTCGTGTCGTCGGTCTGCTCGTCGAGGTGCACCAGCCGTACCAGCAGGTCCCGTGCGATCGGCTCCACGTCCGCGCCGAGGTGCCGCAGCGTCTCCTCGGCGCTCGTGGCCAGCGCCCGCGCGATGCCGCCCGAGGCCCGGTACGCGGCCATCGTCAGCGTTCGCTCCGTACGGCGCTGCCAGGTGGCCAGCAGCGCGTGGGACAGCAGCGGCAGCACGCCGCCGGAGCGCTCCACGTCACCGGCTCCGACGTCTTCGAGCAGCAGGTCGGTGAGCCCCGGCTCCAGCGAGAGCCCCGCCCGCGCGGCCGGGCCCTCGATCGCGGCGCGCAACTGCGTCACGGTCATGGGCCCGACGATCGCGGGCCGCTGCATCGCCTCCAGCAGCCCCGGGTACGACGCGCAGTGCCCGAAGAAGTCGGCCCGGACGGAGGCCACCACGGCCGCAGTCCTGGAGAGCGCGACCAGCTCCTCGACGAAGCGCCGCCTGGCCGGCTCGTCCGCGCACGCGGTGAAGACCTCCTCGAACTGGTCCACCACCAGCAGTAACCGCCGGTCGCCCGGAGTCACCCTGCGGGCCAGCTCCGCCGGCGGATCCGCGCCCGGGGCCAGTACGACGCACGACAGCTCCTCCGCCATCTGGTGCCGCAGCGCCGGGATCAGCCCGGCCCGCAGCACCGACGACTTCCCCGCCCCCGAAGGACCCGTCACGATCAGCGGGCGTCCGCTCCCGAACGCCTCCCGCACCCGCGCCACCAGCGACCTGGTCAGCTCCTGCCGCCCGAAGAACACCTCCGCGTCCTCGGGCCCATACACGGCCAGTCCCCGGTACGGGCCGGCCTCGTCTCCGGGCTCCGCGACCGGCGGGACCGGCCGGGAGCGCGGGGCCAGGTAGGCCGGGTTGACCGCGAACGCGCGGCGATCGCCCAGGTCGGTGGCCTGGCGGCGGGGCCGGGGGAAACCGGCGTCGGGGAGCCTGCGGGCGAGGCTGTGGTAGACGTGATCCAGGGTGAACACCGAGGGCCCCGCCGGATCGCCCGCGTTCAGCAGCCGCAGCAGCGCGCCGCTGAAGGCCGTGTGCCGGACGCCGGGCAGCGCCCAGGAGTTCTCGTCCCTGCTCGACGACGTGAGCAGGTACGCCCCCTGCCACATCGAGTCGAACACCCGCTCCACCGCCTGCGACGACGCCCCGCGGGCGCGGCCGGCGAAGCAGCAGTCCAGGACCACGACGACGAGCTCGGCCCGCGACGCGGACAGGATCTGGCGCACGACCCCGTACGGCAGCGCCTGGTACCCGGGCGCGCCGCGGCCGAGGTCCACGGTGGCGCGGGTGGCCAGGTGCAGCTCGTTGTCCGGGCCGATGAGGCCGTGGCCGACGTAGTAGAACAGCAGGACGGACGTCGCCTCCTGGGCCAGCCGGTCCAGCGCCTGCCCCAGGTCGGCGGGGGTCGCCGGGTCCAGCCGTACCGTCAGGTGGGCCTGCGCCAGCCCGCCGCGCTCGACCAGGCAGCGCCCGACGTCCGCGACCGTAGCCGGCACGGCGGGCACCGCCGGCAGCGGCGACCCGGGCCGATGCGTCCCCGTGCCCGCCACCAGGACACGGGCGCCGCCGGACGACAGCAGAAGAGGTGGACCGTTCCAGCGCGGTCTAGGCCTCTCGACGGTCGCGAATTCGTCGTCGGTCATCCGGCGCTCCACGGCGAGGAAGGTCGGCGGGCGGCACGAACTAGGAGGCGCCACTCCGAGCGCGCCTCGTGATCCCCCGACAACTCCCGGTTGCCAGAGTACGCACCCTTCCGACCTTCCGTCGAGATCCCGTGCCGGGGATCACCAGTTGGCGGGCAGCCCCGGCGTCGTGGCGGGCAGAGCGTGGCCGGGCGGGTGGATGATGTACGTGACCCCGCCGCTGCTGGAGCTCCGCAGCCACACGTTCTCGAAGTCCGCCCGGGGATAGACGTGCCGCACGGCGGCGTTGCCGGACGACGCCGGGTCGTTGGCGATCACGTCACCCGACGAGGTGAAGCCCACGATCGCCATGAGGTGCCCGTTGGTGCCGTAGCCGGCGCCGGGCAGCTCGCCCTTCTTGAACGACTGCGAGGTGATGACCGGGATGCCCGCCTTGATCAGCTGCTCCAGCTCGGTCAGCGACCGCAGCCGCGTGACGAACCCGTCCATTCCGTAGCGTCCGGCGTAGGCGGTGTTGAACGGCCAGTTGCCGGCGCCCTGGTAGGCGTGGTCGTAGGTGTAGCGGGCGGCGTAGTCGACCTCGGGGTTCGGGTCGGAGGGGTCGACCCAGGAGGTGTCCTGCGCGCTCGGCCACCTGTCCCAGTAGCCGAGGACCATGGTGGTCGAGGTCGGGCTGCACCAGGCCTCGCCGCCGCCGTCCCATTCGGGGTAGTGGCCCTGGTGCACGTTCTGGGAGCGGCGCGGCACGGCGAGCTCCGTCCCCCAGGCGCCCCCGCCCGGGCTGACCGGCACGGTCTTGCGGTCGGGCACGTTGGAGGCCATGACGCCGGAGGTGCGCACGCGCGGCGTGACCGCGGAGCCGGGCGCGCGGTAGAGGGTGAGGCGCAGCTGGTAGGCGGTGATGGGCTTGCCCGCCGCCGCGACCAGCGTGTCAACCGAGACGTTCGCGTCAGCGTCGCCCTGCCCCGGCACGGAGGTGCGGCGGATGTCGCCCTCCGCGTACGCCCAGCGGCCGAGCGAGAACCACTTGGTCAGCCCCTCGGCGTTCCTGGCCCGGGCCTCGACCTGCATCCAGCTGCCCGGGGGCACGTCCGCGGTCCAGGAGGCGATCAGCTCGGTGGCGTCGAACCCGATGGTCCGCTCGGGGCCGGTCCAGCGGGCGTACTCCCAGCTCTTGGTGCCGAGCGCGTCGGTGTAGGAGACGGTGCCGGCGGCCGTGCCGAACGACAGGCCGTCGCCGGCCGTGGTGCCCTCGTACGTGCCGGTGGCGAAGTCGGCCCGCTGGAAGACGACCTCGGACGTCAGGGCGAGCGGTTTCGCCCCGGCGGGTGCGGAGAGCGTCGTGGCGAGGAGCAGGCTGGACAGGAACACGGTCAGCGCGCGCATGAACCCACCTTCCGGCACAACCGCTGTGTGAAGCATCCGGAAATCTACGTATCAACTCACGCTGCGCAAGTTTCACGAGTGTCGAAATATTTCGGCGAGAGTTTCCCCAAGTTATGGCTGATTATTACGGTTGGCATCGGCCTCCAGGGCCGATAGCTTTCTATGATTCATTGACACATTTCGGAAATATCCGCAAACTGGCAGTTCACCCCTCGGTGATGGACGTGTGTGGTGTGGTGTGCTCCGGGTGCCGCCACACCACACACCTTCCCGACCATGATCCCGCTGGGTCGGTTGTGGGAACGTGGGGCATATGCGCAAATACGTGATCCTCGGCGTCCAGGGCAGCGGCAAGGGCACCCAGAGCGCCATGCTCGCCGGCGACCTCGACCTCGTGCACATCAGCGTCGGCGACATCTTCCGCTGGCACGTCAAGAACCACACCAAGCTGGGCGCCCAGGTCCGCCGCCTGGTCGCGGCCGGCGAACTGGTGGGGGACGACCTGGTGGAGGCCGTGGTCAGGGACCGGCTCCAGCAGCACGACTGGAACTACGGCTTCATCATCGACGGTTTCCCCCGCAACCGCCGCCAGGCGGAGTTCTTCCTGGAGAGCTACGACATCGACGGGGTGATCCACCTGGACCTGCCGGACGAGGAGGTGCGCCGCCGCGTCCTGGCCCGCCGCCTGTGCTCGCGCTGCGGCATGGACTACAACCTGATCGCCCACCGGCCGGCGGAGGAGGGCCGCTGCGACGTGTGCGGCGGCGAGCTGGTCTCCCGCGCCGACGACACCCCGGACGCCCTGGCCAGACGCCTGCGCGAGTACCACAGCAAGATCGACCCCGTGGTGGAGCTGTTCAGGGGCAAGGAGTACGTGATGACCGTCGACGCCCGGTCGGACAAGGCGACGGTCCAGCGGACCATCCGCACCCGCTTCAACCTCCCGCCCTACACGCCGCCTCAGTGAGTGATCAGCATGGTGAACCGGTAGAGGTCGACGGCGAGGAGGAGGGAGAAGACGACGAACGCCGACGTGCTCCGCCACACGAAGCCCATCGCCGCCAGGGTCAGGAGGACGGCGGAACCCGACGCCGCGGTCGCCAGCGTCATCATGTCCGGATCGCTGTAATCCGGCATCTCGGGGTCCCAGTCGTAATTGGTCGGCATGAAGCTCGCGAGCATCGCGAACGCTCCGAGGGTGCCGGTGAAGGCGCTCATGCTGATCCACGCGACCCTGTACGTCCCGTGCGCCGCCAACTGAGCCGCGGTCTCCGGATTTCTCACGACAACGCCCCCGTTTCCCGTAATTCCTTGACGCACTTTATGACGAGGAACACGGGGAAGTGGGCCGCTTCCGGTCGATTCGCCGCCCATTCGGGAGCCGGCTCGGGCTCGGCGAACTCGTCCACCCACAGGCCGTGGCGGCGGAAGGTGTTGACGTACGTCGAGAGCGTACGGTGGTTGGCGCCCACCTGGCGGCGCAGCGCGGAAAGCTCCCCGTCGGCGCGCCACCAACCCTCGGCGTGGTAGCGCGCGTCCCCCGGCCAGGAGCCGGACACCCCCGGGCCGCCGGGAAAGCACGGGTGCAGGATCGAGCAGGCGAAGACCCCTCCGGGCCGCAACGCGCCGGCGGCGGCCGTGACGGCGCCTTCGAGGTCGTCGATGTCGGAGAGGCCGAAGTTGCAGACCACCGCGTCGAACGCATCCGGCAGGCCGGGCCGGGAGGCGTCCGCGTGGAGGTAGCGGATGCCCAGCGGCGCGTCGCGCTCGGCGGCCCTCGCCTTCGCGATCAGGGCCTGTGAGACGTCCACGCCCACGACGGCGGCGCCCCGGCGGGCCAGCTCGCGGCTGACCCGGCCGTGGCCGCAGGCGATCTCCAGCACCCGCGTGCCCCCGACCGGCCCCAGCAGGTCGAGCAGGCGCGCGGAGGCCGGGTCGTCGATGACGTCGGTCCAGCCGGCGGCGTAGAAGTCGGCGATCTCGTCGTAGCGCGCGACATCGGGCATGACCCCGACGGTACGCGTCCTCGATCCGCGGCGGGCGGGTGTTCGTCGAGCGCGGAACGCCTGCCGGGCGGGCAAAGGGTTCGCCATGGCGGCGCATGGTTCCGGTCGGGCCGCCCCGTGGGCGGGGCGGGTGAGAGGAGGATCGTCCCCGGTCGAGCGGCACGGCGCGGTCAGGCGGGGGGACGACATGGGCATGCCCGGGATCGCGGCGGTCATCGCGCTCCTCGCCGTAGGCGGGTGGACCGGAGTGTACGGCTCCGCCCCGCCACCGCTGTCCGGCGCGGTTCCGGCCGCGTTCCACGTGCCCGGGAGCCCGGACCTGCGGATCATCGGGACCGTCAGCCCGGAGCCGATGGTCATCGGCGGGGAGTCGGTCTACTCGGTCACCGTCACGAACGCGGGGGACCGGGCCGCCCAGAACGTGACGGTCATCGACACGCTGGACCGCAACGCGATCCCGGGCCCGATCCCCGACGACTGCGCCCTCATCAGGCACGGCGGCGCCGTCGCCTGCGGCGGGCCCGGGCTGACGCTCCCCGCGGGGCAGAGCGTGAGCTACGAGATCCCGGTCATGATCGACCCGGGAGTCCCGGAGGGCGCGCACGTCCTCAACCGCGCCGAGGTCACGGCCTGGGGGATGGGCAGCGGCACGACGCGGATGGTCAGCCCGACCCGGGCGCGGGTCGGGGGCCGTCCGGAGGCCGCAGGCCCGGACGGCGGCGCCGTCGACGACTGCGCCCCCGGCAACACGGGCGGTTCCGAGGACGCGCCGGTGGAGGGCCCCGCCGGGGGTGGCGGCTGCGCGTCCGCCGTACCCGATCCGGCCCCGGCTCCGCGACCGACGCCGAGCCCCGACACCCCCAAGGAACCGGACCCCGCGCCCACGGCCGATCCGGTGCCGTCCGCCACGGCGGAGCCGGGCCCCGTTCCGGGCCCCACTTCGGGTGACGACGCCGGGCCTCCGCAGCCCGTCCCCGGTGAGGGTTACGTTCCGCCCCTGCCCGGCCAGGATCCGCTTCAGCCCGTCCCCGGCCAGGGGCCCGTCCAGCCGGGTCCCGGTCAGCCGGGCCCCGGGGAGAAGGCCGGGCCCGGCCAGGTGCCGTACCCGGAAGGTCTCCATGAGGGTGGATATCAGGTGGGGGTCGGCGGGGGACCCGCCCATCGCGGGTCCCGGCCGGAGTCCGGCGGCGAGGAACCGGAGTCGGAGGCCGACGACCTCCCCCTGGCCGGCGTGTCGGGCTGGGGGCTCGGCCTGGGCTTCGCCGTCCTCCTGGCGATCAGCCTGCTCGTATGGCACTTCTCCCGCCGCGAGCAGGCCCGGGACCGTACCCGCAACCGGGCTCCCGCCGAAGCGGGCAAGAAGCGGTGAGGCTCAGCGGGCGCGAGGGGACAGCGCCTCGCGGGTCCACGAGCCGAGCACCAGCAGCGTCTTGGTCCCGGTCACGTCCCCGGCCCGCCGCAGCCGGTCGATGACCTGCTGCAGGTGCCCGAGGTCGCGTACCCGCACGTGGATCAGGGCGTCCGGGTCGCCCGCGATCGTGAACACCGCCTGCACCTCGGGCACGTCCGTGGCGGTGCGGACGATCTCGCTCACGGGAGTCGTGCCCGGATAACGTAGCTCCGTGAACGCCTCGATCCCCCACCCCAGCTTGCCGTAGTCGATCTGCACCGTGAACCCCGTGATCACGCCGAGATCCCTGAGCCGGTCGACCCGCCGCTTCACCGCCGCGACCGACAGCCCCACCAGGTCCGCCATCTCCGAGAACGTCCTGCGCCCGTCCTCCCGCAGCAGCCGGAGGATGCGGTGGTCGACGTCGTCCACATCAGGCATGCGAGAACCCCTTCGTCCGGCGCAAAGAACCTCAGCCGCCAAGCCCAAGTGTTCACATAGTTTGCGTCTTCCGGGCACTTTCTCATCTAATACTTGCGCATATCATCCCGCGTTGCTGTGCTTGGCACACAAGTACGAGGCCAGGAGGTTCGAGCGTGAGCGAGCCAACAGTGTCGCTCGACGACAAGTACACGGCACATGACGGCCGGGTCCTCATCTCCGGCATCCAGGCCCTGGTGCGCCTGACGCTGGAGCAGCGCCGGCTGGACGAGGAACACGGGCTGGACACGCGCGTGTTCGTCACCGGCTACCAGGGTTCGCCGCTGGGAGGCGTGGACCTGGAGATGAAACGGGCGGCGCGGTTCCTGGAGCCGGCCGGCGTGGTCTTCCAGGCGGGCCTGAACGAGGAGCTGGCCGCCACGGCGGTGGCCGGCACCCAGCTGCTCGACCAGGTGCCGGGCCGCCGGCACGACGGCGTCACCGGATTCTGGTACGGCAAGAACCCCGGCCTCGACCGCGCCGCCGACGCCATCCGGCACGCCAACACGGCCGGCACGGCGCCCCTGGGCGGCGCGGTGGCCTGGATCGGCGACGACCCCGGCTGCAAGTCCTCCACGCTGCCCAGCACGTGCGAGCCCATGTGCCAGAGCCTGTCCATGCCGCTGCTCGCGCCCGGCTCGATCGCGGAGATCGTCGAGTTCGGGCTGCACGCGGTGGCCCTGTCGCGCGCCACCGGGCTCTGGGCGGGGCTGAAGATCGTCGCGGACATCGCCGACGCGTCCGCCACGGTGGACCTCGGCCGGCTCCGCGCCGGCATCCCGATGCCCGACAAGAGAGATCGCGGCGCGGCCCCTCTCCTGCTCGGCGCCGCCGCGCTGGACGCCGAGCACGACATGCTCACCCGCCGCCTCGACCTGGCCCGCGAGTACGCCCGCGAGCACGGCCTGAACCGGGTGACGGCGGGAGCGGGCAACACCGCCCTGGGCATCCTGGCCTCCGGCACCACGTACGCGGTGGTCCTGCGCGCCCTGGCCGACCTCGGCCTGGACGAGGCGACGCTGGACGAGCGCGGGATCCGGCTGATCAAGCTCGGGATGCCGTTCCCGCTCGCCTACGACGACCTGGCCGCCATGACCGCCGACCTGGACAAGGTGCTGGTGGTCGAGGACAAGGTGCCGTTCCTGGAGGGGCAGCTCAAGCAGGCCCTGTACGGGCGGGAGCGCATGCCGGCGGTCGTGGGCCGGGACCTGCTGACCGCCCGCGGCACCCTGGGCGCCGAGGACGTGGCCAAGGCCGTCGCCGCCTGCCTGGGCATCGACCTGGCCCCGCGCGCGAAGGTCCGGCCGAGGCGCATGCTGCCCCTGGTGGCCGCGCGCACCCCGTACTTCTGCTCCGGTTGCCCCCACAACACCTCCACCCGCACCTCCGACGGCACGCTGGTCGGTGTCGGCATCGGCTGCCACGCCATGATCGCCCTGGACGGCCACGGGCGCGGCACCCAGGTGGGCCTCACGCAGATGGGCGGCGAGGGGGCGCAGTGGTTCGGGCTGGCGCCGTTCACCGAGGACCGGCACTTCGTGCAGAACCTCGGCGACGGCACCTTCCACCACTCCGGCTCCCTGGCGATCAGGGCCGCCGTCGCCGCCGGGGTGACGATGACGTACAAGCTGCTCTACAACGACGCCGTGGCCATGACCGGCGGCCAGCGCGCCGAGGGCCGGCTGGACGTGCCGGCGCTGACGCACGAGCTGGCCATCGAGGGTGTGCGCCGGATCGTGGTCACCTCGCCGGAGCCGGAGACGTACCGGGGGGTGCGGCTGGCGGGGATCGCGTCGGTGCGGCACCGCGACGACCTGCCCGAGGTGGAGAAGGAGCTGGCCGCCCTCGACGGCGTGACCGTGCTGATCCACGACGACCGGTGCGCGGCCGAGGAGCGGCGGCTGCGCAAGCGCGGCAAGCTGCCCACGCCCACGGAGAAGGTCGTGATCAACGAGCGGGTCTGCGAGGGCTGCGGCGACTGCGGAGAGGTGTCGACCTGCCTGTCCGTGCAGCCGGTCGAGACCGAGTACGGCCGCAAGACCCGCATCCACCAGGCCTCCTGCAACTCCGACCTGAGCTGCCTCAAGGGCGACTGCCCGTCGTTCCTCCTGGTGGAGCCGGGCACCGTACGCCGTCGCCAGGCCCCGCCGCCGCCCGCCGAGGTGCCGGAGCCCGCGAGCCGGCCCGTCGAGGCCCTGATCCGGATGCCCGGCATCGGCGGCACCGGCGTCGTCACCGTCTCGCAGATCCTGCAGATGGCGGCCCACCTCGACGGCCTGTACGCGTCCGGGCTCGACCAGACCGGGCTGGCGCAGAAGGGCGGCCCCGTGGTCAGCGACGTGCGGATCTCGGCGCGGCCCCTGGAGGGCTCCGTGCGGGCCACGCCGGGGAGCGCGGACGTGCTGATCGGGTTCGACCTGCTGGGCGCGGCGGCCGAGGCGAACCTGGCCACGGCCTCGCCCGAACGCACCGTCGCCATCCTGAACACCGCCGTCGTCCCGACCGCCGCCATGGTGACCGGGCGCGCGGTCGTGCCGGGGCACGCGGACGCGGTCGCCCGCGTCGAGTCCGCCGCCAGGCGCGTCGAGTGCCTGGACGCCCAGGGGCTGTCGGAGAGCCTGTTCGGCGACCACATGCCGGTGAACCTGCTCCTCCTCGGCGCCGCCTACCAGCACGGCTGCCTGCCGGTCTCCGCCGCCGCCGTCGAGCGGGCCATCACGCTCAACGGGGCCGCCGTCGAGCAGAACCTCGCCGCCTTCCGCTGGGGCCGCGCCACCGTGGTCGCTGCGGAGCCCGCTCCGTCGCCGGCCGCCGAGGGGCTGGACGAGGTGGTGGCCACCCGCGTCGCCGACCTGACCGGCTACCAGAACGCCGCCTACGCCCGTTCGTACGAGGAGGACGTGCGGCAGGTGGCGGACACCGCGGTCAAGCTGGCGGGCGAGGAGGCGGGCGCCCGGATCGGGCTCGCGTACGCCCGGGCCCTGCACAAGCTCATGGCCTACAAGGACGAGTACGAGGTCGCCCGCCTGCACCTCGACCCCGTGGAGAAGGAGCGGAGGGAGCGCGAGTACGGCCCGGACGCGGTCGTGTCGGTGCTGCTGCACCCGCCGCTGCTGCGGGCGATGGGGCTCAAGCGTAAGATCAAGGTACGCCGTTCCGCCGGGGTCCTGTTCCGCGGGCTGCGGGCCGCCAGGGTGCTGCGCGGCACGACGTTCGACGTCTTCGGCCACGCCCGCGTACGGCGCGTCGAACGCGAGCTGGTCGTCGAATACCGCGACCTGGTGCGGACCGCGCTGGACAAGCTCACGCCCGGCAGCGCCGAGACGGTCGCGGAGATCGCGGGCCTGCCCGACCTGATCCGGGGGTACGAGGACATCAAGCTCGCCCGGGTCGCCGAGTTCCGCGACCGCGCCAAGGCCGCGCTCGCGCGGCTGGACGAGCCCGTTACGAGCCAGGAGAGATCGTGACCGTTGACCGGCTGCTGCCCGACCAGGACGCCCGGGATCTCATCGAGCTGACCCGCGACATCGCCGACAAGGAGCTCGCGCGCCGGGTCGACGAGCACGAGCGCTCCGAGACGTACCCGGAGGGGCTGTTCGCCACGCTGGGCGCGGCGGGGCTGCTCGGGCTGCCGTACCCGGAGGAGCTCGGCGGCGGCGGGCAGCCGTACGAGGTCTACCTGCAGGTGATCGAGGAGCTGGCGATGCGGTGGGCGGCCGTCGCGGTCGCCACCAGCGTGCACACCCTGGCCTGCTTCCCCGTCTCCGCCTTCGGCACCCCCGAGCAGCGCGAGCGGTGGCTGCCCGACATGCTGGCCGGACGCCTGATCGGCGGCTACAGCCTGTCGGAGCCCCAGGCCGGCTCCGACGCCGGGGCGCTGACCTGCAAGGCGGAGCGGGTGGAGACCGGCTACCGGATCACCGGCAACAAGGCGTGGATCACCCACGGCGGCCTCGCCGACTTCTACGCGCTCTTCGTCCGGACCGGGGAGGGGTCGCGGGGCATCTCCTGCTTCCTCGCGCCGGGGGCCGCCGACGGGCTGACGTTCGGGCGGCCCGAGGAGAAGATGGGGCTGCACGCCGTACCGACCACCAGCGCCCACTGGGACGGGGCGCTCCTGGAGGAGGAGCGGCTGATCGGCGAGGAGGGTCAGGGGCTGCAGATCGCCTTCAGCGCGCTCGACTCGGGGCGGCTCGGCATCGCCGCCTGCGCCACCGGCCTCGCACAGGCCGCGCTCGACGAGGCCGTGGCCTACGCCAAGGAACGCCAGACGTTCGGCAAGCGGATCATCGACCACCAGGGGCTCGGGTTCCTGCTGGCGGACATGGCGGCGGGGGTGGAGAGCGCGCGGGCCACCTACCTCGACGCTGCCCGGCGCCGCGACGCGGGCCTGCCGTACAGCAGGCAGGCGAGCATCGCCAAGCTGGTCGCGACGGACGCGGCGATGAAGGTCACGACGGATGCGGTGCAGGTGTTCGGCGGGTATGGGTATACGCGCGAGTTCCGCGTCGAGCGCTACATGCGCGAGGCCAAGATCATGCAGATCTTCGAGGGCACCAACCAGATCCAGCGCCTGGTGATCAGCCGCCACCTGGCCAAGTAGACCCTGACATGCGGAAACCCCGCTTCCCTGTGCTGGGAGGCGGGGTTCTTCGGCTTGGGAGTGGGCCCTAGATGATCACTGTTCCGTCCCTGTTCCGTGAGAGACCTCGCGCGGTCGGAATAGGCGGTCGTCGATGGCCTTGCGGGCGCGATCGTGGGAGCCGGGCATTATGTGGGCGTAGACGCGGAGGGTGAAGCCTGGGTCGGCGTGGCCGAGGTGCTCCGCGAGTTCCCTCACCGAGACGCCGCTGGCCAGCATGACGCTGGCGTAGTAGTGCCGGAGCTGGTGCAGCCCTTCTTTACGGGAGTGACGTAGCGCTTCCGTTGACGAGGGTCCTTGCCGGGCGGTGGGATGACGCCCGCTTGGACGAGTGCGGGCTTCCAGACGATCTCACTGTAGGTCCTGGATCTGCCGACGTAGGCGGAGCACACGCTCCTCGAAGTCGATGTTCTCCAGAGCGAGGCCGAGCAGTTCGCCCTGCCGCAGCCCGCAGGCGGCCCCGATCATGGGGAGCAGGAAGTATCAGGACCAGCTCTGGTTCACCGGCGAGGTCGAGGACATCTTCGACCTCGCCTTGCCCGGCGCTGCGGGCAGCCCGTACTCGAGGACTTGCTCGTGGGTGAGCGCGATCTGTTCCACGGCCAACCAGCAGCCGCTGGTTCGGGCGAGCCAGTCGGTCAGGATTGCCTCGCCGCTGGCGTCGTAATCGCCGACGTAGGCCAGCACCGCCGGGCGCGGATCGGCGGCCAAGCGCTCGCGGACCCGCCGCACATAGGTCTCGCTGGAAAAGCCGCGTAGCACCAGGACGGGCAGGCCGTACTCGAAGGTCCAGGTGCAGTGCCACCGGCTGGTTCTCCGTCCGGTCGCGCCGGTACAAGTCGGGGACTTGGGCGAGGATTTCGCCGGGATCGGTGTGTTCGCGGACACTCAACTTGGTGATGAACGCGTCATTCAGGATGGGGGCGGGCAGGCGTCAAAAGACCCCGACAGGGCGAAGCTGTCGGGGTCTTGGTGTGTAGACTGACGGCCTGGTGTGCATCATGCCCGGCAGGGTTCGGGTCTTCATCGGCTCCGGGCTGCGCGTAAGAAGACGTCCTGAGACCCGGTAGGGCCTTGGGGAAGTTGAGCTGGATCAGACCGGGCCTTGGGGTGCGTTGCGTCAGTTCCCGTACTGCTTGGTGTCCGGGTGCTCGATGAGCAGGACATGGGCGGTCTTGTCGGCAACGGGACGGTGCCGCATTCCTCTGGGAACGACGAACAGTTCGCCCGCCTTCAGCACCACCGGGTTTTGCCCCTCCAACTGGATCTCAAAGCTGCCGTCCCAGCACAAGAAGAGCTCGTCCTCATCGTGGTGATGCCACGGGAACTCGCCTTCCAATCGAGCCAGGCGAACAACGGTGGTGTCGTTCACCGCCGCCAGATTGTGCTGCTGGAAGGGCCCTGGGAGCGCGGTGATGGCCTCGGCCACCGAGACCGCAGCAAGGTGACGCGAAGCTTCATGCTGTGTGGTCATGCCACAATCCTTGCCTTTCAGAGTGGCCCGATAACAGAGCCAATCTCCGAAAATTGGTCCTTATAGCGGACCAATCGTCTGAAATCATGCTGATCCGAGGCAGGGCTATTGGACGATCCTCTTCGTGGCGGGTTGGCGTCACTCTGATGCGATGACTTCGTTGACGGCGGCCCGGGCGGCGGACTCGTCGACGATGGTCTTGTCGGCGATGAAAGTCGCCAGTAGAGCTTGGATGGCCAGGTTGTTGATCGCGCGGGGGTAGCCGCGGCTGGCAGTGTGGATGAGCGTGGCGGCGTCCTCGGTGAACAGGGGATCGGTGCGGCCGGCCAGGGCGAGGTGGTGACGTAGGTAGTCGACGGTCTCCTCGCAGGCCATGCCGTTCATGTGGTAGCGGACGGCGATGAGCTGATCGAGCACGGCCAGCACGCCTAGCTTGATCTTGCGGCGCAGGGTCGGCTGGCCGATCAGCAGGCACGCGAACGGGCTGGAGGAGTCCATCTCGTGGTTGGTCAACATGCGTACCGACTCCAACTGGTCGTGGCCCAGCAGGTGGGCCTCATCCAGGATGAGCACCGGGGTGCGACCGCTTCGGCCAGTTCGGTCGCCAGCGCGTCGTTGGCCTGTGGGATCAGGGTGGCCTTGTGCGGTTTGGGGACGCCGCCCAGCGCGGTGACGATGGCGGTGTGGATGCCGCGGACGCCGACGTCGGGATTGCCGATGTAGATGGGGATGTGCCGGGCGGGATCCAGGGAGGCGATCGCGGCCCGGGTGGCGACGGTCTTGCCGACGCCAACTTCACCGGTGATGACGCCCAGGGCGCGTTCGGTGACGCACCAGGTGATGCGGGCGGTGGCTTCGCCGTGGGCGCCATGCCAGTGCATCATGCTGGGGGCCAGGTCCCGGCCGAACGGCATCTTGGTGAAGCCGAAGAAGCCTTGCAGGCGATCGATCACAGCTGGTCCTCTCCGGTCAGTGCCGGGTCCTGCTCGGTCGGCGCTGCTTCTTCATCTTCACCTTGCCGGTCGATGTTCTTGCTGGTCAGCGCGGTGTAGTTGATGCGGGCGGCCAGGGCGGCGGTGTGACTGTCATCCAACAGGCGCAGGTAGTCGATCCCGGTGCCCGGCTCCGGCGCAGCGGGCGCCGCCTGTTCGGGTTTGGCCTTGGGGTGCGTGTGCCGGCCGATGACCTGCGGGGTGGCCATCACCATCGGCTCGCCCCGGAAGCGGACCTCCAGCATGGTCAGGTCGAAGGGATCGAAGACCAGTTCGACCTTCCGCCCCACCAAGCTCGGGTCGACGCAGTAGGAGTTGGCGAACAGCCGGACTGTGGCGGTCCCTGGTGATAGACGCGCTCGACCCAGGCAGTGAACAGCCGGTTCAGCTCGGCCAAGTCGTTCACCTTGGTGCCGGCGGTCTGCCCGTCGGCAGCGATCTCGACCAGGAATTGCTGGCGGACGGTCTTGAAGAACCTTTCGATCTTCCCGCGGCGATGCAGTCGAGGACGCGCTGGAGCCCGTACCGGAACTGGTCGTCGCAGCTCAGGTGCAGTCGGCGCTCGCACTGGTTGGATCGTCCGGCTCCAGCGGGTCGAGGTTCTCGTCAAAGGCGAACGCCGCGCTGCCAGGCTGATCGGCCAACTCCGCGCCTTGCAGGTTCAGCACCAAGAGTTGCTTCTTGACGATTGGCGTATGGGTCGAGGTGACTTAACCAATGCGGAGTGGGAGCGACTCGAGTCGCTGCTGCCCGAGGGGGTCGGCGGGGCGGGCGGCGGAACGACGGCGCCTTGGTGGGCGGCAAGCCCGGAGTGCCTCACGTGCTACGGCATGAGATGCTCCCTGGGTCAACGTCTCACGAGTGGCGGAATCCGCAGGCCGTCGCAACAAGGTGGGACGGCCTGCGCGTCAGCCGCGCCGGACGCCGTGCTGGTGGGCCGTGGTTGATGTATTCGTAGCGAAGCCTCTTGTCATCAACCACACGGCGAAGACAAAGCTCTGCAGGCCCAGTGGCGCATTCATGGCCAGGTAGAGCGGCGTGACCACGTCAGTTAGGCGAAGTAGCACCAAGAAGCTCGCCGATATAGCTGCTCCGATTCCCAGAAATCCCCACCCGGATAGCCATCGAGGGACAGATCTCGACCGCCACAGAATGCGGAACAACAGGAGATCTCCGAGGCTCAGCGAGATGATCAATGCGACGTGATTGACCAGGTCGCGCGCCGTCCGCAGCAGCTCGCCCAAGACCTCGAGGTGGGATGCTTCCGAAGCGCTGGCCTGGGTGAATCCATCGCCCAGCACAAGAAACAAGGGCAGGATGATCACGCCTATGAAGTGGAACGTCGCTGCGATCAGTCTGAACCCAAGGAAACCCTGACTGAGCGCTTCGTTCTCCGCCCTCAATGTCGGATAAAGGTACAGCGCGAACCCGACATAGGCGGGGATCATGATGGACTGAGCAACTGCGCCGACGATGACCTGGCTCTCGTGTGCGGAAATGAGAGCGAGATAGCGTGGCTCCTCGAGAGCGGGAACGATGCTCAGCGCACCGGCGATCATGCCTACGATGACCAGTGTGCCCGCAATTGCGATTGCCCGCCTGTTTGTATGCACGATGCTTGTCCTGTAATTGTCGTGGTGGTGGAGTGTGCCGGCGCCGGATCGGCGAGCCGGTTCAGGCTCCCCGACGCGCAAGCCGGGGACTGCCGGGGCGGCGGCCAGGGTCAGCCTGTGAGCAGGTCCATGCGGAGGAACTCGGTGATGCGGAGCAGCTTCGGTGGGCGTGCCACCTCATGGGGGAGGGCCTGGAACGCCTCGTCCTTCCCGACAAGGCGTGGGGCGGTGAGTTCCATCGCTCTCCCGTCGACCCGGAGCCGCGCACCTCTGGCCGCCAGGACGTTCTGCACCCAATCGGAGCGCGATCCATACACCAGAACGAACAGGTAGCCGCCGTCGACGGGATGCGCATCGAGCGGCGTGCGGTACGTAGCGCCAGAAATGCGACCGATGTGAATCAGCACCGGCCATCTCCCGCCGGTTATCGCGCGGGGGTTGAACACCCTCTTGTTCACGTGCCCCCACCACCTTGGCATCGGCATCGAAATCTCCTTCTCTCGCCCCGGCGGGGCGCGTCATAGGTCAGGTGTTGGCTGAGCCCTGGCTGACGCCAATCCGGAGAGCCTTACACCCGTAAGGCTACTTACGGGTGTAAGGTTGGCTTACGCTCGTAAGCCTGTCAACCCGCCCACACCCGGAGCCGTCGTGCCACCACCGCAACAACCGCTCAGCAGAGGTCTCGTGCTGGAAGCCGCGATCCGGGTCGCGGATCGCGGCGGCGTGGAGGCGATCACGATGCGCCGGGTGGCGCAGGAACTGGGCGTGGAGGCGATGTCGCTCTACCACCACGTGCCGAACAAAGACGCGATCCTCGACGGCGTGGTCGACATGGTGTTCGCGGCGATCAAGCTACCCGGTGTTGAATGCGACGATTGGCGCGATGCGATCCGTACGCGTGCCTCCTCCGCACGTGTGATCCTCTCGCAGCACAGCTGGGCTCTCGGCCTCATGGACTCCCGTCGCCATCCGGGACCGGCGACGCTGCGCCACCACGACGCCGTCCTGGGCGTCCTCCGGGAGGCGGGGTTCACGCTGCCGATGGCCGCGCACGCCGTCTCGCTCATCGACAGCTACATCGGCGGGTTCGTCCTCCAGGAGGCGAACCTACCGATGACGACGCCGGACGATGTCGAGGAAGTGGCCAGCGGCATCCTCCGGCATCTGCCGGCAGAGGAGTTGCCGTACCTCACCGAGATGATCCGCGACCACGCCCTGCGGCCGGGCTACGACTACACCAGCGAGTTCAGCTACGGCCTGGACCTGATCTTGGATGCGCTCGAAGCTCGCCGAAGGGCCCCCCGCTCGGGTTCGTGCGATGAGTCCCAAAGTGGCTTTGTGCAACGACAGCGACAGTTCGTGTTCTCAGAAATGAGAGGAAATCCACAGGCATGAGCAGGCACGCTAGGGCGCTCAACCAGGGCAAACAGCCGTCGTCACCGAATCGTCGTCAAGATCGACTCTCTGGCGCCAAAATCCGGTCCGATCCTCCCCGGAGGCCGATCGGGGAAGTTGGCGCGCCGGCGCGCCTCGGCGAGATGGGCGGAAAGCTTGCGGTAGGCTGCCGCGGTGTTCGGGATGACGCCGGTCACGGCCAGGCGGTAGAAGCACTGCCGCAACGTCACTCCGCCCTTGTAGGCGTCGCCTGCGACTTGCACATCGCCAACGCCGACCTCTGATCACCAGCCGCATCCCACCAGTCAGAAGTCAACCCCGGGAAACTTCCAGCGCGCACCACTTAACCTAGATCGAGTGCACCCGCTCCGGCCTCGAAGCTAAACTAACGGCGACCGCGTACCGGCTCGCCACCGTGTCAACGCTCGGAACCCGCGGCTCATGAAGCATCCAGCAGGGTTGGCTTTCGTCTGACGGCACGTCGGGGTGGAACGCATTGTCAGAGCTTGGACGGTTAGGCCCTTACCATCTCATCCGGGTGCTAGGCGAAGGTGGTCAGGGCAAGGTCTACCTGGCCGTGGCCCCCCAAGGATCACGAGTCGCCGTCAAGGTCCTCCATCCGGGCACGGTCTTGGACGAGCAGTCACGGCGGCGGTTTATGCGCGAAGCCGACCTGGCGCAGCGAGTGGCGCCCTTCTGCACGGCCAGGGTGCTCGATGCCGGTGTTCTCGATGGTCGTGCCTACCTCGTCAGTGAATACGTGCCCGGCGTGTCGCTTGAGACACTGGTCAACACTGAAGGGCCGCGCAGCGGGAGCAGCCTGGACCGGCTGGCCGTCACGACGCTGACCGCGCTCGCCGCGATTCATCGCGCAGGCATCGTGCACCGCGATTTCAAGCCCAGCAACGTGCTCCTTGGGCCAGAAGGCCCAGTTGTGATCGACTTCGGCATCGCCCGTATGGCTGAGCAGTCCACCACCGGCTCCGGCCTGGTAGGCACCCCGGCCTACATGGCGCCGGAGCAGTTGAACGGCGTTCCTGCCAGCGCTGCCTCGGACGTCTTCGCTTGGGCCGCTACCATGGTGTTTGCCGCGACAGGGGGCCGCGCTTTCCGCGGTGACACACCCGCAGCCGTGATGCACGCCATCTTCAACAAGCAACCCGATCTGTCCGGTGTGCCACAAGAGTTCGCCGGCCTTCTCGACGCGTGTTTGGCTAAGCAGCCAGAGCACCGCCCAACCGCTGCCGACGTACTGCGCCACCTCACCGGCGAATCGGCCGACTCGGGCCGCTCCAACATGGCGCCAGCCATGCCCCCACGAAATCAACACCTGGACCGCCCTCGGCCCTTCATAGTCGCCAGCTTCACCCAGTTCGCTGTGGGGATCGCGACACTGATCACGCTCAACGCCAGCACCGGTCCCAAAGCGCCAGGCCTATGGGAGACACCCATATTCTGGGCCTTGACAGCACTACTGGTGGTGGTAACCGCCGTGACCGTCGGGCTCCGAATCACGCAGCCGCGCACGCCGTCGTCAGCCGAGCGAACCCTGGATCACCTACCCGGAGAACCCCATGGCCATTAACGCACTCTGGCCGGTGCCCATCGTCATGCTGATGTGGTTCACGCTCATGGCACTGCGCCCGGTCCGAAGCTTCCTCAGCCGCCGCCGCGTCCTCGTCGCCGTGTTCATCCTGCCGCTCCAGCCGTTCGCCCTCATCGGCCTTAGCGTGGCTGTCTGGACTGCCTTCACCGAGCCCTCTAGGGTCAACTGGCCCGTCGGGCTCATGTTCGGTCTGGCCTACCTCAATGGTCTAGCAGCGTTCGCCCTGGTCACGAGCCTACAGGATCGCTTTATCCGCCGCCGCGCACGATATCCTCGTGGTTGACCTCCTCGGGTGCAGATCCGAGACGAAAGCAAGGCCGCAAGGCTACCCACGCCCGGGGCCAGGGCCGCTGCTCATCTACATGATCGGTCTATATCCACAGGTGACTGCATCGTGGGTCGGAGATTAGATCTTCGAGGGCACCAACCAGATTCAGTGCCTCATCATCAACCGCCATCTAGCCAGGTAGCCCCTGACATGCGGAAACCCCGCTTCCCTGTGCTGGGAGGCGGGGTTCTTTGGCTTGGGAGCGGGCCCTAGATGATCACTGTTCCGTCCCTGTTCCGTGAGACGCGGCACAGAGACCAGCCTGTTCCTGAACAGAGTCCTGGTTGGGGCTCTCGAGACCAGCCGACTCGTGTCGTCCTCGGCGGATAAGGTGCAGGCCTTTGCTGGTTGGAGATTCTGGAGGGGCGGGATGGGCGCGAAGACAGCATTGCTGGCGTTCGCTGAGGGCGACATTCGACCCGCGTTGTTGGGCGCGACGCGCTCGGAACGGGCTGATACCGAGGCATTGGTCCGTCAGGTTCACCCAGGTTATGCGGTCGCACCCGCCGAGGACGGCACGTTGTGGGACTGTGCCTACCCGCCTGACGACGTCACCTACGCCACCGCACTGGCCGGGGCCGAGCTGTTCTGTGATCGCAGGCTCGTGCTCGATCGTCCGTCTGAGTTGCCTGAGCATCTGCTCAAGGCCGGTGCGGGCAGGCGGATCATCATGCATGCGATGCACTCGGTGGTGGACTGGCTTGCTTTCGCGGTCTGGGAGGACGGGGCGCTGGTACGCTCGCTGAGCCTGTCGCCCGATGGCGGTATCCAGGAGAACATCGGCGAGCCGTACGACTTCGAGCTGCCTTACTGGGCGGGCGAGCATCCTGTCGAGCACGCGCCGGGCTGGCCAAATCAGGATCCCTACCCACTGCCGTTCCATCCCCTTGAGCTGGGCGAGGATGCGTTGCACGCGTTGTTTGGCTTCGTGATAGAGGGAGCTCCCGACCCCGGCCACGTCGATACGGCCGGTGTTCACCTGCACGGGTTCCGGGTGACCGACCCGTCGGGCAGGGAACAGGCCGAACGGGAAGCCATGTACGCCGAGGCGCGGCGGACCATGGGTCCACCGAGGATATTCCGGATGGGTCCGGACGGGACGATGCAAGAGGTTAGCTTCGACAGCCTCTGACCATCTGTGCCTGGCCGGCGCTCTGCTCTCTTCGGCAGGACAACACGCCGCAGGTGAACGCCCACACACATACAAACGCGACCCCTGCCTGGTTGATCGGCAATGGGGTCGCGTTTCTGTGATCAAGGCCGCACGCGCCGCCGTCTTGGCGCGACTCCTCCACGTCCACGAAACCGACCTTTGGCCGCAGCTCGCCCAGCAACACCGCTCACTCGTAGACGGCGTACAAACGATCTACCCTCACCGCTGGGCCATCCCCCAAATCGTGTGGCGAGCTCTCTTCCAAGGCGCAGCCGAGGAGATCGACATCCTCACGTACAGCGGCCTGTTCCTCCTCGAAGACCGCAGAACCCTCGATGCGCTCGTCGACCGAGCCCGCGCAGGCGTCAAGGTTCGCGTGCTCCTCGGAGACCCAACAGTCCCCAGGTTGCTGTGCGAGGAACCGACGAGGGAATTGGCGCCGACGTCATGGCCGCCCGCATCAAGAACGCACTCGCCCTCTACCGTCCCCTACTGGCCATTCCGAACGTCGAAGTCCGGCTACACCGCACGGTGCTCTACAACTCCATCTACCGAGCAGACACCGAACTCCTGGTCAACATCCACGCCTACGCCACCCCAGCAGCCGACGCCCCAGTCATGTATCTCCACCACGCCGACGGGCGAGGGACATCAACGGTCTACCTCGCCAGCTTCGAACGAATCTGGACCACCGCCACGCCCCACAACAACCAGCCGCGACCAGACCCCGGACAGCCCTGAAAGCAAACTATCTACACGTCATCAAGGGCAGTCCGCCTGCGGCGGCCTGCCGCGCGTGGGGCGGTCGCCGGCCGCGCTGCGGCTCTTCGGCCGGTCACGGCCAGCACCGCCCACGCGCTTCCTGGCAGATCTCAGTCTAATGAAGGCGGTTGCCGAGCCCGCTGAACTTGGGTTGAGTGGGCTGGTGACAGCCGTCGAGCCTCGAACACCCTGGAAAGCCGGTGTGTTGAGTGCCGTTGGCATGGCCATCCTCGCCTCAGCGACAAACGTATTTATCAATTATGCGACCACCGAGGCGACAGCGCTGCGATGGGCAGCCGTAGGACTCCTAACCCTTGTGAGCGGCGTAGGGGCAGCCCTAACTCAAGGACGCCGCCAACGGGCCCAGGCGCGGGCATTGGATAAACCCGCAGTCCAGGTGAGGATTGATCGCGCCAAGAAGATCATAGATCTCAAAATTTACAGCGATGAAGTCGCACTTCAGCCCGGCTACATAGCTCAGTTAATCCAGACTGCTCACGGGACAATCGAGGCAGTTCAAGAAGAAGGAGCGCCGGGCGATGAATGACCACATGCTAGATGGGGCAGTACGCCACTACCGAAAGCTGGCGGAGTTGAACCGTGACGCTTACTTGCCCGATCTGGCCACTGCCCTGAACAACTATGCGATTCGGTTGGCTGACGTGGGTCGCCGTGCGGAAGCCGTCCCCATCAGCGAAGAGGCTGTTGCGCTGCGGCGTGAGTTGGCTGAGCAGGATCGTGACGCTTACTTGCCCGATCTCGCCGCCGCCTTCAATAATCACGCAAGCTATTTGGCTGACGTGGGTCGCCGTGCGGAAGCCGTCTCCGTCAGCGAACAGGCCGTCAGGCTCTACAGAGAGCTGGCGGAGTTGAACCGTGACGCTTACTTGCCCGATCTGGCCACTGCCCTGAACAACTATGCGATTCGGTTGGCTGACGTGGGTCGCCGTGCGGAAGCCGTCCCCATCAGCGAAGAGGCTGTTGCGCTGCGGCGTGAGTTGGCTGAGCAGGATCGTGACGCTTACTTGCCCGATCTCGCCGCCGCCTTCAATAATCACGCAAGCTATTTGGCTGACGTGGGTCGCCGTGCGGAAGCCGTCTCCGTCAGCGAACAGGCCGTCAGGCTCTACAGAGAGCTGGCGGAGTTGAACCGTGACGCATACCTCCCTAACCTCGCTTCAGCAATGAACAACTATGCAGTTCGGCTGGCTGAATTGGGTCGCCCCGCGGAAGCTATCTCTATCAGCGAACAGGCCGTCAGGCTCTACAGCGAGCTGGCGGAGTTGAACCGTGACGCATACCTCCCTAACCTCGCTTCAGCAATGAACAACTATGCAGTTCGGCTGGCTGAATTGGGTCGCCCCGC
>NZ_JBSGFQ010000044.1:97596-98068 GCF_053603495.1 Nonomuraea sp. NPDC004186
GGAAGCCGTCTCTATCAGCGAACAGGCCGTCAGGCTCTACAGCGAGCTGGCGGAGTTGAACCGTGACGCATACCTCCCTAACCTCGCTTCAGCTATGAACAATGCAGGTGTCAATCAATGGAACATCGGACATCTCGATCAGGCTGAAGTAGAGATACGTATTGCCTTTGATATGCGGCGGCAAGTATTCGGTGCGGACCACAACGCAACCTTGGCTAGTCGTTCTAACCTGGCCACACTTCTACGAAGTCTCGGTCGGTTGGAGGAGGCCGAAGTAGAGATGCGTGCGGTACTAGACGCGAGTCGTCGCGTACTCGGGGAAGACCACCCCGATACCCTCACCAGCCGCTCCAATCTTGCCGGCCTTCTATGGGAAGTCGGTCGGTTGGAGGAGGCCGAAGTAGAGATGCGTGCGGTACTAGACGCGAGTCGTCGCGTACTCGGGGAAGACCACCCCGATACCCTCACCAGC
>NZ_JBSGFQ010000044.1:98168-98533 GCF_053603495.1 Nonomuraea sp. NPDC004186
CGCTCTACCCTCGCGGTCATGCTTATAGGCTTAGGACAACTAGAGGAGGCTGAGGCCGAGAGCCGCGCAGTGCTAGAACGTTTGCATCGAGTGTTGGGTGAGGAGCATCCTGCTACGCGCGCAAGCCGCCGCAATCTGGCATCCGCGCTCCGTGAAGTCGGGCGGGTCAGCGATGCCGAGGCAATCGAACGTTTCGTTTAACTGAACTGATATTTCCCCTGTGCAACCAGGTGCTGTACACCCCGTACAACGTGCGGTTCCTGCTGCCGCGCCGCTTCCGGTGCTCGGGCCTGGCGGTCCTACGCTCCGGCTCGGCTTGCCACCGGATACGCGGGTTGCTGCACTTCCTGCTGTACAGCAGGAAG